>JBFWIF010000005.1:0-43542 GCA_050256135.1 Acidaminococcaceae bacterium
CTGCGCATTAATGGCATCGCGTTCTCGCTGCATATCTTCAAGGCTGGAAGTAGATTCTTTAATCTGATTATCCAGCGTAGCAATCAATTTATTCTTGTCTGCCAGCTCTTGCTGCGCAGTCAGTTTGTCTTTGTTCAGAGCCGAAAGCTCTGCTTTGAGTTTATCCATCCCGAAAAGAGCAGTTTTGACATCCTTAGAAGCCACAGCGAGCACGCCTAAAGTCGCGGCGGCTATCATAATACCGGTAATAACGGTCATGAGAACAGACGTATGGTACGGACGCAAGCCAAAGATAGAAAGCCGTTTCTTGCCGATCTTGCTTCCCAGTTTGTCGCCAATAAAGGCTATTAAACCACCCATAATCGCCAATACCAATATCAACGTTAATCCAAACATGCGCTCATCTTCTCCCGTTTATCAAAACTCCTGAATATTTCTGTTACTACTAAGATTCTTCCAACTTGCATCAAAGGCAAAGATTTCTCGACTTCGCTCGAAATGACAAAGACAAGGGTGTTCTTCTTTCGCTTCGCTCCAGTGCGAACCGCTGCGCCACACGCAGTAAACTGCTAGGTGGCTCATGCGTCGACTTCGCTCGAAATGACAAAAACAAAAGGGAAATCAATCAATGGTTGAAGAAGCGACGGGAGTTAAGTTTGAACCAATCGACTGCCAGCGCTTGCGCACAGCACAAAGATTGATATTTCAAACTTATGCAGTAGAAGCACCCGATTAGGACGCTTCTACTACCTTCCACTTATTTAACGCGTGTGGAATGGTCCTGAGGAGCTCTTTAACCATTGATGCTGCCTCGGTCTGAATGTTCTACTCGTTCTTCTTCCGCATCAGCCAAACACCGGCTATCAGACAAAGCAGATTCGGTATAATAGCCGCAAGCAGAGGAGGCAATACGCCGCCCTTGCCCAAACCAGCCATAAAGGTCATTACCGAATAATAAATAAAGATAAGGATGATACTGATACCAAGCCCAATTGACGAGCTTGCCCGCTGCGGCTGCATGCCAAGAGGTACACCAATCAACACAAAGAAGAAGCTGGCCATCGGTATTGAGAACCGCATATAGACTTCCATCCAGTATTTTCCCGTTGGCAGATACTGCTTCTCCAGTATCTTAATATATTGTTTCAACTCACCGAGCGTCATCTCATCAGGGCCTTTCTGGTCCAGCGAAATTTCTTTCGGTGAAGCAGCCACCGGCAAAATCTGCTCGGCAAAAGTCATAGTCTGCTGTACGCCTTCGTCACCGACCGAAAGGATCGTACCATCCTGCATATACCAGGCACCGTTGCGCCAGTCAGCAGTTTTAGCTTTTTGAATCCTTTTCAGTTCGCCTTTTTCAAATTCCTCAATCGTGATATCCTTCATAACCCCTGACTTTTCGTCAAAACTTCTGGCATAAGTCAGGCGTTCCAAATTAGGACCGCTGAGGCTTTTGATAACAACGTGTTCCTGTGATTTCGGCTTGGTATCCCTTTTGATTTCGTAATTCAGGATACGTGTATATTCAGCTTTCGAAGCCGGTACTACCTTTTCTGCCCAGATAACGGAGAAAAGGCTGACCAGAAAGCCAACGATCAAAACAGGTGCCGCCAAGCGGTAAAAACTGATACCGCCTGATTTCATCGCGGTAATCTCGCTGCTGCCGGACAAACGTCCAAAAGACAAGAGTGCAGCCAAGAGCATCGACATTGGGAACGTATAGTTAATGATTTCGGGCAGACCGCAAAGGAACAGCCTGAAAAGCATATCAGCCGAAGCACCGTATTTCGTCATATATTCAGTCAGACGAAAGAGCAGCGAGCTGGCAATGAAAATGCTCGAAAAGGATGCCACGCCGAAGAAAAAAGGCCCCATTAATTCTTTTAAAATATATTTATCAAGTATACGCATTTACTCATTCCTCACAGCGTAAATTTCTCACCCAAATAGAATTTTCGGGCTTGTTCGTCATTGGCAATCGTATCACTATCACCGGAAATCAAGATCTCTCCGTTATTAAGTATATAGGCTTTGTCAACAATACTCAAGGTTTCGCGAACATTGTGGTCAGTAATCAGGACACCAATACCACGCTCAGCCAAGTGCCCGATCATACCCTGAATATCGGCAACAGCAATTGGATCTATGCCGGCAAAGGGTTCATCCAGCAAGATAAAAGAAGGGTCGGTAGCCAGTGCTCTGGCAATCTCTACACGACGACGTTCGCCGCCTGACAATTCCGAACCTTTGCGTTTGCGGATATGCTCGACATGAAATTCAGCTATCAGATTATTCATCTTTTCCACGCGTTTATCGGCTGACAATTCCGTTGCTTCCAAAATCGCCATGATATTTTCTTCAACTGTCAGCTTGCGAAAAATTGAAGCTTCCTGCGGCAGGTAACCGATGCCGGCCATCGCCCTTTCATGCATCGGCATATGAGTTATTTCGCGGCCGTCAATCATGACTTCGCCGGAATCAGGTTTTTCAATGCCGACTATCATATAAAAAGTCGTCGTCTTGCCGGCGCCGTTCGGGCCTAGAAGACCGACAACAGTTCCCTGCTCGACATTGATGCTGACATTGTTGACGACGCGCCGTGCGCCAAATGCTTTTACTAAATTATGCGTTTCTATATGCACAAAAATTCCTCCAAAAATGGAATTACTAAGATTCCTCGACTTCGCTCGGAATGACAATACTAAGGGCGTTCTTCTTCACTTCGTTTCAGTGCGAACTGCTGCGCCACACGCAGTAAACTGCTAGGTGGCTTATGCATCGACTTCGCTCAGAATGACAAAAAACAACCGAGAACTTAATCAATGGTTTAAGACGCGACGGGAGTTAAGTTTGAACCAATCGACTGCCAGCGCTTGCGCACAGCACAAAGATTGATATTTCAAACTTATGCAGTAGAAGCACCCGATTAGGACGCTTCTACTACCTTCCTCTTATTTAACGCGTGTGGAATGGTCCAGAGGAGCCCTTTAACCATTGATTCTGTCTCTGCCACAAAATATTTTAACTGTACTTAATGTGGGTCCAGCCGTAGCAAGGGCATGGCAATTGGAGAAACCCAAAAGGTTGCTCCGCTTCGGTCAGTCGGAAAACATCACCATTCTTAGCCGTTATTGGCAGCTGGCTGAGACTTTGGAATATAGACCATCTTCACGTTGCCGCTAGCTTCAGCTGTATTATTCTCATTTACGATACGCAGCTGGTTGCCGGAAATCGTATTGCCGTTCTGTGTAGCGGTAGCATTACCCGTCAATTCAATCGTACCCTGCTTGTTGGTGTCATACGTAGCCCTGTCTGCCGACGCTGTTAAGTTGCGAGCATCGCTGACGATCTGCACGTTATTTTCAGCAGTCGCAAAACCAACGCGGCCATCATAATTGATATACCCGGCTGTAAGAACACTGCCGTCATCCATAGCAAGCTCACCCCAGGAGCCGACGGTTTCCATGAAATTCCTGTCTTTATAGTATTCGACCTGCGCTGCGCGCAAGGTTTTATCTTGTTTCTTCATCACTGCGTTGCCGAGAGCGGTCGTATGATTTTCGTCATGCAGAACAAGCGTATCACAGGTAATCCTGGCATCATCTTTGGTCGCTACCACACCGCCGGTCAGCTTGCCTGTCTTATCCTTGGTATTGTATTCGGCAGCAGCAGCCGTAGCCTGACCATCCTGCTGAGAAATTATCACGTTGCCTTTCGCTGTGGTAATACCGGTTTTGGTATTGTATTCAATGACATCTGCTTTGATACTTGTCGGGGCATCTGCTGCTTGGACAGCAGTAAAACTTCCAATTGCCAAAATGCAGCCTAATAAAAGAATTCCTAATTGTTTTTTCATATTCCTGCTCCCTTCTGAACTTCAGCATTGCCTTCTAAACGCAAATTTTCTATACCAGTATCAGTAATGGCTTTATCTGCTGTTGCGACCGCATCATCTTTGACAATTCTGACTTTACCAGTTGCCGTAATCTTATCTTCGGAATGCAGCCAACTGATTTCATCAGCAGAAACTTCGCCACCGGTTGAAAGCTCTGCATGAGCCTTACCTTTCAGCATAACATCTTTTTTAGTCATCTGTACCGAACCGCCTTCGGACCTGATCGTCAGATAACTGCCGTCTTCACGATACCATTTTCCTTTAACGTCTTTCAGAATATTGGTATCAGTCTTTTTTACATATTCCATTTCGCCAATCTGCAGTTCCCAAACCAATTTGCCATCGCGTTCTTCTTTCAGAGAACTGTTCTTCACCTTAACGTTTTCCGCGCCATTAGTTTGCTCTGGTTTTGTTTCCTGCTTTGGTATGCCACTGTTGAATAACCATAAGAATACTGCGCCTAACAGCACGAGACCTGCGGTAATTGCAAGTATAAGTTTCTTATTTTTCATCGAGATTTCCATCCTCTTCCTCCGGAGGAGTATATGGTGTATTCCAACGGTGCTGGAACCACAGCCAGTTGTCCGGATATTTTCTGATTATCTCTTCGATGGTCTTGGTCATTTTCAGGGTAACATTGTAATCATCGTTTTTTTGGTTACCGGTATCTTCGTAATAAATAGGATCTTTAACAATTACCTTATGTCCATAATAATTTTCATTGCGCACAATGAACGCCGGCACTATCGGTGCCTTGAACTTACGGGAAAAATAGGCTGGTCCGTTTGGGGTTGAAGCCATCTTGCCAAAAAATGGTACGAAAATACCATTATAGCCGCCGTCTTGGTCGGCAATAAGACCAAGCATCCTGCCTTTTTTCATTGCACGTGCACACCCCAGTATCTCACTTGTACCACGGGAAAAAATCTCCTGGCCTACTCCGGTTCGCAATTCGTTCATAAAATTGCTGTAAACACGGTTCGGCTGTGGTTTTTCAACAGCGCTCAAAGGAAAACCGTAAAGAGCAAGAGCGGCTCCCAGCCATTCCCAGTTATCCATGTGACAAGCAAGTACAACAACGCCCCTGCCTTCTGCAATTGCTTCCCACAATACTTCCGGTCGGTCAATTGTGACAAGGCCGCGGATATTATCTTTGTTTAATGCCGGCATATAGAGAATTTCCAGGAAAGTTATACCTGTTTTGACAAAAAGCCCCTTAATATTTTTTTGGGCTTCCGCCTTAGAAACTCCCAAACGTTCGCACATCGTTTCTTCTGCCCGGATGCGCTGTTTCTTCGCAATACGCCAATAGAGGTGTCCAAGCATGACACCTATATTTACAACTAGTTTATATGGAAGGTGCGATACAATCGCACTCATAGTTTTCAATAAATAATAAAGCCACATTACTGACTATCTCCCTGTCCATCGCTCAGATAAGCGGCCACAATCTGTGCCCACTCACCACGAGCTTTCAAAATCATTTCGATAACTTCACGCACGGCACCTTCGCCGCCATTTCTGGAAGCAACATAATTAACACGTTCTTTGACTTCTTGCACAGCATTTGCCGGTGCGCAAGCGAGACCAGCAACACTCAGTGCTGATAAATCATTTAAATCATCACCCATGTAAGCAATTTCCGTCAACTGCAAAGCATGCTTGGCAGCAATATTTTTCAGCATTTCTTTTTTGTCCTTAACGCCTTGATAAATCTCTGTAATACCTAATTCAGAAGCACGACGGCAGACAATCTCACTCTGGCGTCCGGTAATAATAGTGACAAACAGATTATTACGGATAGCACAACTAACAGCCAGCCCATCCTGCACATTAAAACGCTTAGAAGTTTCGCCGCTGCCGCCAATATAGAGTCCACCATCTGTCAGGACACCATCAACATCAAGTGCTAAAAGTCTGACATGTTCTGCCTTGGCAATACTCTGCACAAGCGACGTTAATCTTTCCACCGTATTAACCTCTGCCATCAGACAACCCCCTGTCGGACGAGGTCAGTCATATGTAAGAGACCTATGACATGCCTTTCCGCATCAATTACCGGCAGCACTGTGATTGGACGCGGTTTATTGCTTTCCATCAAATGCAAAGCTTCTGCCGCCAGTTTATCCTGGGTAATCGTTTTCGGTGCTTTGGTCATCAGTTCAGTGACGGGTCTCGTCAGGAAAGAGAAGCCTTGGCTTAAGCCGCGGCGAACGTCACCATCAGTAAGGACACCGATCATCTTGCCGGCATCATCAACGACAGAAACAGCACCCAGACCCTTGTCCGTAATAACGAACAAAGCATCCTGCACCATCATGTCGCCCTTAACAAGCGGATTTTCGTCGCCGGCGTGCATGACATCGGCAACAGTCATCAAAAGTTTTCTGCCCAGCGAACCGCCCGGATGGAAAACAGCGAACTGGTCAGCAGTAAATTTTCGTTTGGAAAGAAGAGCTACGGCAAGCGCATCGCCAAAAGCGAGGGCAGCTGTAGTACTGGAGGTAGGTGCCAGACCTAACGGGCATGCTTCCTTGGATACTCCTACGTCTAAGACGACATCGGCATTTTTACCCAGAGAAGAATTAGGGTTACCCACCATAGCAATTATTTTGGCTCCTATCCGTCGCAGAGAAGGCAGAATATGAAGCACTTCACCGGTTTCCCCGCTGTTGGACAGGGCAATGACTACATCGTCTGCCGTTACCATACCGAGATCACCATGAATACCTTCTGCCGGATGCAGATAAAAAGAAGGCGTACCTGTGCTAGCCAGTGTTGCCGCCATCTTGCGCCCGATAATGCCTGATTTACCCATGCCGGTAATTACCGTACGTCCCGGGCAGGCAAGAATCAGCTCCACTGCCGCGGTGAACTGTCCATTGATGCGTGGAATAAGTTCCAGAATCGCATCCGCTTCCATCTTCAATACATTACGTGCATTCTCCAGCATTACTCTTCAATCCTTTCAGTAAACAAAATATTATATAAAACCTTAAGATCCCTCCACTATGGTCGGGATGACAAAAACCAAGAGCGTTCTTCTTTCGCTAGACATGACAAAAAAACAACTGGGAAATCAATCAATGGTCGAAGAAGTGACGGGAGTTAAGTTTGAACCAATCGACTGCCAGCGCTTGCGCACAGCACAAAGATTGATATTTCAAACTTATGCAGTAGAAGCACCCGAATAGGAAGCTTCTACTACCTTCCTCATGTTTTACGCGTGTGGAATGGTCCTGAGGAGCTCTTTAACCATTGAGGATGCCTCTACCATAATCAAGATGTCTCAACTGTGCTCCACCATAAATGACAACACTTACACGATTTTCAATTGCTGTACCACTCTGGGCTTACGGCACTCAGCACTAAAGGCTTCAGCCGTGTATAGTGCGTGTGGGTCCAGCCGTAAGAGGGGCATGGCAATTGGTAAAAACTAACTTGCTAAACGGGACAAAGGGGACTGTCCCCTTTGTCCTACTTTCTTACTATCTTATCAATTGCGAGCACATCTTTCAACAGTGCTTCAAGCGCATCGATGCGAACCATGTTCGGACCATCTGACAAAGCTTCAGCCGGGTTATCGTGAACCTCGAGGAACAAAGCGTCGATGCCTACTGCTGCCGCCGCTCTTGCCATATGCGGCACATATTGGCTTTGGCCTCCGGAAGTTGTTCCCTGGCCGCCAGGAATCTGCACACTATGTGTAGCGTCCATGACTACAGGATAACCAAGATCACGCATGATAGGCAGAGAACGCATATCCGTAACGAGGTTATTGTAGCCGAAGCTCGCACCACGTTCTGTCAGCATGATATTGCAGCTGCCTGCTTCTTCTGCTTTGGCTACGACATTCTTCATATCCCAAGGCGCCAAAAATTGGCCTTTTTTAATATTAACTGTTCTGCCTGTCTTAGCTGCCTGATAAACCAAATCGGTCTGACGGCAGAGAAAGGCTGGTATCTGCAGAATATCCAAAACTTCAGCTGCTTGTTCTACCTGACAGCATTCATGGATATCGCTGACTACAGGTACACCAAGGTCTTTCTTGATTTGCGCTATAATTTTCAGGCCTTCTTCAAGACCTGGTCCGCGAAAAGATTTATAGGAGGAGCGGTTAGCTTTATCATAAGAAGCCTTAAAAACATATGGCATACCGAGACGCTCGGCTATCTCCTTTACCGCTTTGCCAATAGCAAGACTGCGCTCGTAGCCTTCCAGCACACAAGGACCTGCCATTAGAAGCATCGGGCGGCCTTCGCCAACCTCATAATTTCCAATTTTAACTATATGCATAATCTCACTCCTTATTGTCAAAATATCTGCATGTCCCTACTCCGGTCAACGCATGAGCCACCTAGCAGTTTACTGCGTGTGGCACAGCGGTTCGCTACTTGCGCAAAGCGGAAGAAGAACATCTGTATTGTTGTTTTTGTCACTTCGAACGTAGTCAGAAAATGCCTTTATTGGTCTTTCATTGCTTCCATTCGAGTAAAAAGAGCGTTTATGGCATCCAGGTCTTCCTTGGTATCAATGCCGATGCCTTGGAATTTACTTTCCAATACTTTGATGCGCTGACCGTTTTCCAAGACGCGCAGCTGTTCCAATCCTTCAATCTTTTCGAGCGGCGTAGGCGCATAAGCGGCATAGCTCAGAAGAAAACTCCGGCGGTAAGCATAAATACCTACATGCTTATAGACTTTGAAATCATCCTTCTTGTTGCGTGGATACGGGAGCAAGCTGCGGGAAAAATACAACGCATAACCATTTTGGTCGGTAACAACTTTGACGGCATTGGGGTTATTATAATCTTCCTCACCCATCAGCGTTTTCAAGGTAGCCATATTCAAATCCTTGTCATCTTCGAATGCCTGGGCCAGTTTATCGATAACTTCAGGTGGAATCATCGGCTCATCACCCTGCACATTGACTATAACATCAACATCAGTATAGCTCAGAGCCACTTCTGCTAACCGGTCTGTACCACTTGGGTGATCCGGCGAAGTCATCATTACCTTACCGCCAAAACCTTGGACAGCATCAGCCACAATTTTGCTGTCAGTGGCAACGACAACTTCCTGCGGCAGCAGAGCACGGCAAGCGCGTTCATAGACATGCTGGATCATTGGTTTGCCGGCAATCAGGGCCAGCGGCTTTCCCGGCAGGCGTGTGGAAGCATACCGAGCTGGAATAACACACAAAACTTTCATTGATTATTTGTCTCCTTTTTGACTGCACGTGTTATGGTTTCCTGAAATAACTCTCGACCGGAGGTTATTTGTATCTCCATATTCAAAACATAAAGCGGGACTTCACGGTCAAAATAAATGAACTCAGTGGGTATCTTAACAGCGTCTTTTGCTGTAGTAATCAAGGCACCAACATTTTCTTTGATAGCACGTTCCATGATATATTGCATTTCCAACATACCGTAATCGTGATGATCCGGATAGCGCACAGCTTCTTTAATATCAAGTCCGACATCCGACAAAGTCTGTTCAAAAGAAGAAGGATTGCCAATCGCTGAGAACACCATTACTGAACGTCCCTTAAATTCTTCGAGGGATTTAACATGACTGCGCAGGCCCTTGTACCAATCAGCAATCTCAACGAAATTAACTGGTTTATGGACACTTTCGATGATCGGAGCTTGCGGATTATATTTTGCTAAGGTATCGCGCAGTTCATCGCGTGAGAAGATAGAACTCTGGTCGGTCTTGGTCAAAAGGAACATGCCTGCCCTGTCGAGATTCTGCAGAGGTTCGCGCAAAGTACCGCGTGGCAGCAGCCTTCTGTTGCCGAAAATATTCAAGGTATCGACTAAAACAACATCAAGGTCACGGTACAGCGTCCAATGCTGGTAACCATCATCCATGATGATGACCTGGGCATTAAGGTTTTCGACTGCAAATTCACCTGTCACTGCTCGATTCTTACCGATTACTACAGGAATACCGGGCAGTGTCTTGGCCATCAGATATGCTTCGTCACCGGCTTCATAAGCGGTCATAAAGATTTTTTTGCCATCGGAAACAACGCCTATTTCTTCATTCCAATGCGAACGATAGCCACGATTTAAGATAACCACGCGGTAACCCATCTTCTGTATAATAAGAGCCATCTTTTGGGCAGTAGGTGTTTTGCCGGTACCGCCAACTGTGATGTTGCCGATGCTGATAACACAGCACGACAGCTTGGTCTGCTTAAAAATACCGGACTTATAAAGGCCAAGTTTGAGACGAACACCCGCCTCGTAGATTATTGAAAAAACACTCAATACGCTGAGAACAAACCAATCGATAAGCGTATTATCATGACCATGCGCCAATTGGAATAAATACTGTGTCACGGCATCGCCGCGGCGCATATGGGTGCCGCCTTCCTCATTGATATTGCGGGTATTGATCTTGTAATGAGCATTAACACGGCATTCGGTGGCCGTAAGAGCCAAAAGTTCCATCAGATAATCGATACTGCGGACAGCAGCACCTCTATTTTCTTTGATGACCTGCAAAGATGCCTTGCTCATTCTTTCTCTGAGCTCATCATTGCCGATTATCTCCAATATCTCATCGGTCAATTCTTTTTCATCTTTTACCTGGCGACAGGAGCCGCTTTTTCTTAGTAGTGCAAAAGAATCCTTAAAATTCGACATACTTGGTCCGACCAGGATTGGTTTGCCATGCGCAGCTGGTTCCAACACATTATGTCCGCCATGTTTGATCAAACTGCCGCCAACAAAGACAATATCGCCAACAGCATAAATGCGCCCAAGCTCACCTATCGTATCGATGAGAAGCAAAGGATAATGTGGACGTTCGCCTTCAACCTGCAGGAGACGCGAACGCAAGCCTGTTTCTAGACCATACTGTCGGCCCAGCCTTACAATTTCATCTGCACGGGCAATTTTGCGCGGTGCGATAACTAATCTTGCAGCCGGATATACTTTGCGCACTTTGGCAAAAGCTTCCAGAAGTGCCTTCTCTTCGGTAGGATGGGTGCTGCCTGCCACAATAACAGGGAAACTGTCTTTGATACCAAGTTCTTCTTTGTAACGCGCCAAATCTTCCGGCGTAACTTCGGCATAAGTCTGGTCAAACTTAGTATTGCCAGTAACCAGGATTTTGCGCTTGTCAGCACCAAGATGGGTAATGTATTCAGCATCAATAGTCGACTGCATGCAGAAACGGCTGACGCTGCCGAGCATATCTTCCAGAATGCCATACAAATAACGATAAGTTTTTACTGATTTTTCGCTGATACGTCCGTTAACCATCATGACTGGTATTTTGCGTACGCGCACAGCGCGGAGAAAATTAGGCCACAGCTCTGTTTCCACCGGCAGAAAAACGCGCGGCATAATCCTTTTGACATAGGATTCAGAGACAAAAGGCAAATCCAGTGGAAAATAGATGATGGCGTCAGCTTCAGGAATAATCTGGTGTGCCATATCATAACCGCTGGTCGTAACGGAGGACACCAAAATTTTTGCTTGCGGCATCGCTTTTCTTATTTCTTTGACCAAAGGGCTGGTCGCCACGATTTCGCCGACAGATGCACCGTGTATCCAGATACACTCTTTGCCGGCAACAGCAGCAATTTCTTCGTCACTGATAAAACCAAGATTCTGGCGAAAACGTCTTTTAAAGCCCTTCTCCGTCAGAAAGCGATAAATAAAGTAAGGCATTACCAAAACAATTACTGCTGCGCAAAAAACTAAATTATAAAGTATATACATGCATTAACCTCATTTCGCTTCCTTTTCGCGATATTGAATATTGTACAAATGAGAATAAAGCTTATTATTCGCTATCAATTCCTCATGTGTGCCAGTTTCCACTATTCTGCCTTTTTCCAAGACAATTATCTTATCCGCATTCTTAATTGTGGAAAGACGGTGCGCGATGACAAAAGAGGTTCTGCCAACCATCAGGCGATCCAAAGCTTCTTGGACAATACGTTCACTCTCTGTGTCAAGAGCAGAAGTCGCTTCATCCAAAATAAGTACGCGTGGATTCTTCAAGAGCGCACGCGCTATGGCGATACGCTGGCGTTGTCCGCCGGAAAGATTAAGACCGCGGTCACCCAGCATGGTTTGATAACCATTAGGAAATTCCATAATGAAATTATGGGCGTTAGCAGCTTTGGCAGCTGCTTCAACTTCTTCGCGTGTCGCCTCCAGACGGCCGTACAAAATATTATCATACAAAGTACCGTTAAAGAGCACCGTCTCCTGAGGTACGATACCAACTTGTTCACGCAGGGAAGCCAAGGTGACCTCCGCAATATTATAGCCATCAATCAAAATACTGCCGCTGGCAACATCATAAAAACGTGGCAGCAAATTGGCAATGGTAGACTTGCCGGCGCCGGAAGGACCAACTATGCCAATTACTTCACCAGGTTTTACTGCAAAACTAACATTTTTGATAACCTGCTCCTCTTTACCATAGGCGAAGCTTACGTTTTTAAATTCTACCTGTCCGTTAATCTGCGGCAAGACTTTTGCGCCTGGTATTTCTGCTATTTCTTCTTTCATATCAAGTACGTCAAAAACGCGCTGAGCAGCAGCCAAAGCCTTCTGGATACTACCGATAACACGCGTTAAACGCTTGACAGGATTAGAAATATTAACGGCATAAACCAAAAATGCCACCAAAGAACCAGCAGTCAAATCGCCATTAATGACACCGTGACCGCCATACCAGATGATAGCTGTAACACCGATAGCCGCAACAAACTCAATAACAGGGGTTAAGAGAGCCATCAGTTGGGCATTCTTCATGTTAGCACGGAAATTAGTGAAATTCTGATTGCAAAAACGCTCTATTTCATAGTCTTCACGCACAAAGGATTTAATAACTCGTGCCGAAGAAACTGTTTCCTGCAAAATCGAAGTAATATCTGCCGTACATTCCTGAATCCTGCGGCCGGACTTACGGATTCTTTTGCCAAAAAAGTCCATCAGCCAAAGAACAAAGGGAAATGTGCAAAAAGTAAACAAGGTCAGCTTCCAGTCGAGATAAACCATCGCAGTAATTGAACCTATAAGAACACTGCCTTCCGTAATCATGTCGATGGTATTTTGTACCATGGCAGACTGCAGGGCAGAAACATCGTTGGTAACATAACTCATAATCGTACCTGTTTTGTTCTTATCGTAGAAAGAAACACTCAGCCGCTGCAATTTTTTATAAACTGCGCTGCGGATATCAATGATCACTCTTTCACCAACATAGCTCATCAGATAATTCTGCCCGTAGAAACAGACCCCTCTGATGAAAAAGATAATGATGATACCGGCTGCAATAATATTTAACATTTCGGCATTTTTGTCAGCAAGGACCTTATCGATAACATCCTTGATAATCCACGGTACATACAAATTACCAGCAGCTGCTAATACCGTACAAATTGCCGCGGCAATCAGCCGCGGCAGATACGGTTTGATATAACTAAGAATTCTAAAATATAAAGTCATACTTTTTCTCCTGCAACTCTCAGTGTAAGTTCGGCAACACGTCTGACAGCGCCCGGTTCTCCCAGACGCTTTTTAACATCGTCCAAATCAGCCAATGCTTGCGCGTGCGCTGTAGGCTCCAGCAAATTCAATACTGCCGATGCCATTTTTTCAGGTATCACGTCTTCCTGCAATAATTCCGGCAAAATATGACGACCGGCAACAATATTCGGCAGACCTATATCAGGAATATTCAACAAACGTCTGACAATGAAGGCCGTCAGCGGTGCCGTTTTATAAACAATAACGCAAGGCAGCCGGCAAAGGGCTGCTTCCAGTGTAACTGTGCCACTGGCGGCTAGGGCCACATCGGCAACACTCATAACATCATAGTTATAGCCCTCTACTATGTGCACATGTATGCCTGCACGATTTATTGCTTCTTCCAGCAGAGTGCGTGGTATCGTACCAGCGCGCGGCATAGCGAATTCCAAAGCAGGGTTAGCTTTAACCATTATTTTAGCTGCTTCCAGCATGGAAGGTAACAGGCGCTGAATCTCCTGCAAACGGCTTCCCGGCAACAGTAATACGAGCGGCCGGCCTTCATGTTTACCGGCTTTGGCGATGGCATCAGACTCCGGCAGGCTCGGCTTGACAATATCCACCAAAGGATGACCCATAAACTCAACATCAGCGCCTGCCTCTTTATAAACTTCGTACTCAAAGGGGAAAATGGCTGCTACCTTGTTCACAAGCTTGGCCACATTTTTGGCACGACCTTTCCGCCAAGCCCAAGCCGAAGGCGCAATGAAAGAAATCACTGGTATTCCCTTGTCACGTGCCAGTTTCGCTAAACGCATATTAAATCCTGGGTAATCTATCGTAACGAGACAATCAGGACGCCTTTGATCCATGACTTTCGCAAAATCAGAGCGCAGGCGAAACAAAGCCGGCAGCTTGCGAATGATTTCTACCAAGCCCATGACTCCATGATCTTTGATATCGAATAAAACTTCACCGCCTGCAGCGCGCAAACCATCACCACCCATGCCATAGACCTGGGCGGTCGGATCAAGCTTCAATATCTCTCTGGTCAGAGCGGCGGCATGTACATCTCCTGATGCTTCACCGGCCGAAATCATTATTTTGGCCATAACGGTTCCTTTCGCTAGTTCCTTTTGTAATCATAAATCTTTCTCATAAGCAAAATAGTATAACATACTATACAAATTACAGATAAACATAAATTATCACGCTATATTATAACACAAAAATAGGGCGGACGTATTGTCCTCCCTAAAAATATCACTTAATTGTTAAATTTTGTTAACGTGCTACAACGAACAAATTATGCTCGTCAGCTAAAGCCAAAGTTCTTTCCCGCTCTACCAAAAGCGTTCTGCCAGCTTCCATGACGATGCCTGCAGCTCCAGCTGCAATCATTGATTCAATCGTTCTAACACCAACGCTCGGCATATCAAAACGATTATCCTGCGCTGGTTTAGCAGTTTTGGCTACGATAACTTTCTTACCCAACGTACCACCCCGCAAAATGCAGGCGTCAGTACCTTCAATGGCTTCCACTGCCATTACAGCTTTATTCTTCACTACAACGGTCTGACCGATATCAAGGCGGCCAATTTCTTTAGCAACCTGAAATCCGAATTCAATATCTTCAAGTTCCTCAGCATTAGGTTGTCGCTTGCTGAGTACTCCCGGTGCAGGCAAAAGGGGCTGAATAAGCAACGTCTGATCCATGACCGCCATTTGTTCGTCTTCCAATTCTTTTACTATGGCATTCATAATAGTATCATCTTTGCGGTCAGGCAAAGATGTCAAAAGCTTGATTGCTCTGAAATCAGGAATAATTGCACCCTCACTATAGAGGATTTCTTTCGTTACCTTGCCAATCATCGTGACTTTAGTAACTTTATTTTTTTTCAATGTATTAATGATTTTTCCTAATTTGCCTATATGAATATCATAGTAAGCATCAACACAGTCTGCCAGTTCCGAATCTACTCCTGGCACAACGCCAATAGCGATGACACGGTAACCCATCTCTTTGGCCGCTTGTGCTACATCAACCGGTAAATGGCCGATGCCAGATAATAAACCTAATGTCTCCATCAAGCCACCATCCTAGTCCTTACGCCCGCGGCAAATACCACGTTCAACATTGCGCAGAAAACGCAGAAGATGTTCTACTTCTTCGCTGCTATCCAATTCTTGTTCCATGTTGGAAACAGCTTCATCGAGCGTCAGACCAGAGCGATATAGTATACGGTAGGCCTTTTTCAGATTAGCACGTACTTCCGGTGCAATGCCGGCACGGGAAATACCTACACTGTTGAGTCCAGCAACATGGGCAGGATTACCGTCAGCGATAACAAATGGAGGAATATCCTGCACTATTTTGGACATGCCGCCAATCATGGCATTACGGCCAATCTTAACGAACTGATGTACTGCGGCTAGACCGCCGATAACTGCACGATCTTCAACAACAACATGCCCCGCCAGAGTTGCAACATTGGACATAATTACATTGTTGCCAACGATGCAGTTATGAGCTACATGAGTATAGGCCATCATCAGTACGTTATTGCCAAGCCTGGTTTCATTGCCTTCACCTGTTGCCCTATTGACAGTTGCACATTCGCGGATAGTAACACCATCACCAATAACTGTGTACGCCTTTTCACCCTTAAATTTCAAATCCTGCGGCTCCGCACCGATGGAACAACCGGGGAAAAATTTGCAATTCTTACCAATAGTTGTCCAGCCGTCAATAACAACATGAGCAAATACTTTGGTCCCATCACCAATAACTACATTCGGACCGATTACAGCATAAGGTCCTATTTCAACGTCGCGTCCTAATATAGCCCCCTGCGAAACGACTGCGGTTTCGTGAATTTTGCGAGACATTTTTACCACATTATCAAAACCCATTATTTCCACTCCCATATAAAAAATACCAACAAAGCTACTGCAAATTACATTCGTCATCAAGAATGTAATTTTAACCTGCTAAAATTCCGCAAAAACACAGGTTTTCAACCTAATATCTCGCTTTTTCTACAAGTTTCTAGTTAATACTACTTATTTTAATCTTTTTTGTCCACGATAGCAAATGTAAATTCACCTTCGCAAGCTGTCTTTCCATCGACGGTGCCCTCACACCAAATCACGCCCATATTGCCGCGGATTTTCGTCACAGTTGCTGTAGTGATCACCTGATCACCAGGCACTACCTGGCGGCGGAAACGAACCTTATCTATTTTGCCGAACACAGCAATTTTACCACGATTTTCTGCAGGATAGAGCATAGCAACGCCGCCGACCTGCGCCATTGCTTCAATCAACATGATTCCCGGCATAATCGGTTCTCCAGGGAAATGACCGATGAACTGCATTTCATTCATCGATATGTTTTTCACGCCTACAGCTCTCTTCATTGGTTCCAGCTCGAGAATCCTGTCAACCAATAATAATGGATAACGGTGTGGAATTATCTTCTGAATTTCTCTTGCCTCTAAGGTAATCATATTATTTCTCTCCTTTACTACGGTAATTTTCAATTTGCCTTGCCAATTCTGCATTAAAAGCATGGCCGGTTTTCACTGCAACTATATGCGCCTTGATGTGACCAAGCAAATAAAAATCACCGATGACATCAAGAATTTTGTGTCTGATCAATTCATTATCAAAACGCGGCTCGGACAAAATGCCTGTATCGTCAAAAACCACGACATTATCAGTATTGCCTCCTAAACCGAGTCCCATCTTTTTCATCTGTTCTACTTCATGCATAAAAGCAACAGTTCTGGCAGTTGCTATTTCCTTAAGGAAATTCTCTTCTGTTAATTCTATATCATAATACTGAGTTCCCAGCAAAGGATGTGGATTAATAGATGTAAAAGAAATACGATAGCCATCATAAGGCAGGATACATATGTACCTGTCATCCTGATGCACGGCAAAAGCCTTATCTAAAGCATAAACTTTTCTTGGGGCATTCTGAAGTTTCCTGCCAACCTCTAAAATCAAGTCGGCAAAAACACCTGCACTGCCATCGGCAACTGGTGGTTCCGGTGAATCCATTTCAATCCTGCAATTATCAACACCAAGCATTGAAAGGGCCGCCATCAGATGTTCCACCGTGAAAACTTCTGCACCATTCTCGCTCAAGGTCGTCGCTTTCAGCGTCGAGCTTACATTGTCAGGAATGGCAGAAATTTCAGGTTTTGCAGGCAGATCTGTCCTGACAAAAACAATTCCTGTGTCTATTGCTGCCGGCAGCATGCGTATATTGACATTTTTGCCAGAATGGAGGCCGATACCGGAATAAATGACCGGTCCAGCCAGCGTTTGCTGGTAGATTTGCTGCATCGTCAGTTCTCTCCTTTTTTATCTTTATATTTTTTCTTGCCGTCTTTCCAACGGTCATGAACCCAAAACCACATGCTTGGGTCACTGATGATTTCGTGCTCTGCAATCAGCATTAGTTCTTCAGTTGGCCTACGCAGGTCCTGTATCCTGTCCGCAGTTTTCTTCGCATAGAGCGGCGGATGAATCTTAATTGTAAATTTTTCGTCATCTTCATTATGAATAAAAAGCGGTACCATCGGTGCGCCGTGAATACGTGACAAAAGCGCTGCACCAGTTGGAGCCATGGACGGTTTACCAAAGAAAAGCACTTCCATACCATCAGCTCCTGAATCCTGATCATAGAGGACACCAAGGATTTTCTTATCCTTAATGATCCTATTAATGGCCAGCATACTATTCTCGCCGCGGTTGTAGGTAATTTTTTGTCCTGTCAGTTCTCTATATTCATTAATAAAGTTATCCATCGCACTGTTATTTTGCTTACGTGCAATAGATAAAATTGGATAGCCCATGAGAGCAACAGATGCCCCCAAAAGTTCCCAATTACCGTAATGTCCTGTGCAAAGAATAACACCTTTATCCTGTTTGTAAGCTGCTTCCAGGTATTCTGCGCCTTCTACACTGACGCTTTTGCGGAAATTTTCCGGTGTAAGCGTCGGGAATCGTAACACTTCAACCAACATACGGCCAAAACGGCGAACACTCTCTTCTGCTATTTCTTGTGCTCTCTCATCAGACACACCCAGACATTCCTTGATATTTTCCACGGCCATGTTTTTGCGCCAAGCCGGCGTCATCGCCCAGGCAATACTGCCCAAAGCTCCCATGAATATTTTTCTTATAAATTTTGGTGAATGGCAGAGCACCCAGCTCAAAGCCTTCATTGCCCAATATCCGAGCATTGGTTACATCCTTTCTCTCTTAAAAGATTCCATGTACCCCTGCATAGAACTTCTCATCGCGCATGCCGACTTCAGCCTGCATCAATTTGCCAACCGGCACAAACATGCCATAATTAAAATTATCGCCGTCATATTCAGCAGCCAGACCCAGATTCAAAGTATTGCTATTGACCTTGAATTGTTTCTCAAAACCGACAAAACCATCACGAAAACGTCCAGTTCCTGCTCCAGCGTGCAACTTTAGTCCCCAAGGCCCAGCCTTGCTGATCACAGCATAGCCGCTGCGGTCCTTTTCATCAGTGATATCCTCAACACCAACAGCAAAAGCAGGACTTGCGACTGTTTCCTGTATAATCATGTACTTTGCACTATACATATTGAAATCATCCCCTGCATCCTCGGACCATCTGCTGTAAGCAACTTCCAGGCCAGGCAATACTGCCACATTGCCGCCAATCACCTTATAATCTTCCGTATATTGGTAGGTAACAGCAGCATGTCCCATTGAACGCACGTAAGCCGATGGTGCATTAATAACGCCTGATGTACCGCTCGGCAACGTTCTTGCTTCACAAGAGAGCGGCAAAGCCGCTAACGAACTCATAAGTATTGCTGTCAAAATATTTTTTCTCATAAACACACTCCCAGTAATTGGCTCATCATCTTATTCGTGCTCTTGTAGCTCAACCAAAGCTTTTTCTAATTCTTTAACTTTTTTCACCAATTTGCTGACACTACGCAGCGTGGCCTCCTGTTTCAGCCATTCCCTGTGCGGCACTGCCGGAAAACCTGCGTAGAACGAATTGGAAGGCACATCTGAAGTTAGACCGCTGCGGGCAGCAAAAACACAGTTGTCACCAATTTTGATGTGACCAACGCTGCCGACCTGACCGGCAAAAGTAACATTATTACCCGCTGTGATACTGCCTGACAGACCAACCTGGGCAACAACCAGACAATTCTCACCCAATACGTCATTATGCCCCAAATGTACAAGATTATCAATCTTAGTGCCGGCACCAACAATAGTACTGCCAGCTGTCGCTCTGTCTATACAAGTATTATTGCCTATTTCAACATCGTCACCGATAACGACATTACCTACCTGAAGAACCTTGCTGTGTTTGCCCTGCTCAGTAATATAACCAAAACCATCCCCACCGATTACCGCACCAGATTGAATAATTACACGCTTACCAAGTTCGCACCCTTCGCGAATGGTAACATTAGGATAAATTTTGCAGTGCTCTCCTATTTTGACCTGTCTGCCAATATAGGCATGAGGATAAATTACCGTATTATCACCTATGACAGCTTCACTGTCGACAACGGCAAAAGGCAAAACAGCAACATTCGAGCCTAGCTGCGCCGTCGGTGCAATATAAGCAAGAGGACTTATCACACGTTCAACATCTTCCGGGCGTCTGAACAAATCTAGCAGACGAGCAAAAGCCAAACGAGGATTAGCTACACGAATCACCGGTTTGCCGCTGAAAGGAGCATCCAGCGGCAGGACAAGGGCGCCCGCACTTGAGGCTGCCGCTGCCTCAATATGAGGCGGCACAGCGAAAGAAATATCAGAAGCTGTTGCCTCTTCCAACCCATTCACCCCTGTAATAACCATCTGCGGTATCGTTGTATCGAGTTTTCCTTCAAGAAAGACAGCTAATTCTTGTAATGTTTTTTCCATGTAAAATAATCCTCCCGGTTGCAAAGTTAACTGCATAGGATTGAAAACGAACACCTAAGAAATTTTTCTTAGGTCTGCGCTTGCAATCCCTGATAATTTAAGAAAGAAGGGCGGACGCATAAGCCCGCCCTGACAAACATAGCTTATTTCATATTTTTGAGCACATCATCGGTAACGTCAATGCCACCTTGAGGCACGGCATCTTTAACAAGAATGGCGCCCAATTTCTTTTCTTTAGCAACCTGGTTCAACGCATTGGTAAAGCTCGCTTTTAATTTATTCTGAGCTTCAGATTGCACAACTTGCATTTCTGCAGATTTCTGCTGCATTATTTTTTGTGATTCCTCGGCTGACTTTCCTTCGGTAGCTTTCATCATTTCATCCTGCGCAGCTTTAGCTTTCGTCATGATATCTTCCTTAATATCCTTATAGACCTGGCTTTCTGCTTCAATTCTCTGCATATCTACCACACCAAAATCGCTATTGCGACCGCCGCAGCCAAGAGCAGCAAGTGCAAATAATAGCATCAATACAACAACCAAATATTTTTTCATTTAAATATTCCCTCTTTACTATTATCTATTTTTTATTTTTTTAAGCTCTGTGCAAACTTGTTCAGTCAAATCGACGGCAGTCAAGTTAACCAAGGGTTTTTTGACTACCAATATATCTTTCCTGCCATTCAGAACTTTGAGCAAAGCACTTTGCACATCGGCATCAATTTCATTACGCAGACGATCATAATTTCTCTGTTTAACTGCCACCTGTTTATCAAGAGACGCAATCAATTTTGCTAATTCTTTCGGTCCCTGCCCAAGCTTCTCTTCGTCTTTTTTCACCAGCGTAAGCTGTTCATTGGACATAGTCTGTTTTAGTTCAGCGGCATACGCAAGCATATTATCAGCACTTGCATCTTTTTGTGCCGCAAGTTTTTCACTGATTATAGCTTGGCGGCGCTTTTCCAGACCAGCGAGTTCGGCATACTGTTTATTCAAAGTTGCCTTCAATTCCTGCTCTAAGGCAGATCGCTGCTCTGCTGTCAGCTTCACATTTTCCAGCTTCAGCCGTAAATTAAAAACAGCCAATTGGTACGCGGCAAGAATTCTCTCCTGCTCAGGAGCCACAATTCCATCTGCCGCCTCGCTGGCAGCTTTTGCCTCTGCAGCAAGCTTTGCTCGTTCCTGCGCCTGACGTTCCGCCATTCTTGTCGCAAAATCGGCAGCCAAAAAACTTTGTTTGCCGTTTTGCTTGACTTCAACGAGTTTATCCAACAATGCTATCTGTTTCTTACCCTGCTCAGCCTGTTCATTACGGAATTTGACTGCTTTGTCAAAATCAGCTTTAGCTTTCTGCAAGGCTTCATAATGAGGGTGGACACTGCAAGCCTTTTGCCAGTCAATAACGGCTATCTGATCAACAGTTTTCTCAGGTAAAATACCACAGGCCGATACCAGCAGACTAACTACCAATATTATGTAAGCAAGCCAACGCATGATACCCCTCCTCTTAGACGACAGAAAGCCGGGCCAGCTAACCGGCCCGGTATTACCTGTTTAATTATTTACCGTTTAAGGAAGATCCAACCTCACCGGTGATGTCGACACCACCGTATACAACGAACCCTTTATCTACAACTATTGACAAACCTTTTTTCTTCGCGATTTTTTCGATTGCAGCATCAATCTTTTTATAAATCGGCTCGAGCAGTTCCTTTTGTTTATCGCCCAAGCGTTCTTTCAACTGCATTGCATATTTTTGCTTTTCTTCATTACTCATGTTAGCAGTGTTATTATCAAAATCTGTTTTCGCATTTTGCTCTTCTTGCTGCATTGCTGTTCTATAACCAGCCATATCAGGGCTCTGTGCTACCAACATTTGATAATTTACCACACCGACTGCAGAATCCGCTGCAGCTGCAGAAGCAATTCCGCTGAAACCGCTCTTCGTAAAGGCCATGCCAAATACGCTTAAAACAAAAACGGCCGCAATTGTCAAAGAAATCATTTTGACAGTTTTTTTATCGGCTAATTTTCTCATCATGATTATCCCTACTCTCTTCTAATGGATTTTTGGTATACCTAACAATTATATCAGCACTGGCAAAATCTTTCAACTTTTCCTACAAGTTACCGATTAACGTATAACTTACAAGTGATATCGTCAAGCAAGCACAAGCGATTTTGTCTATATATAGGGCAATAGTTAAAGAGTTTCTTTGGTAATCCCGACATATGCTACATTGATGTCTATCGTTAAGGATTGAAGAGTTCCTCTGGACCATTCCACACGCGACTATTCGCCTGCAAGCAGCCGGTCGCTGATGTGCAGCAAGCCCGTCGCATCTTTAGCCATCGCCTTTTTCCGGACATTTCGCTTGCGCGTGACATTATTCCTACAAGTTACCGATTAGACGCAGGTAGGGCTTGTCGTTTGAGTACACATACTCTACACTCAAAAATTCGTGAATGCGGAACCGGGCACCAAACTCGTTGATGTTGCTGCCAGAAAAATGTTCTGCCCTGAGACGCCATTTCGGCGATATATCATATTCCAGACGATAATTATTTTCGTGATCAGATACTCTGCGTACATAGGCAATAGTAGTTTTAGCATCACGATGGGCTATACCTGGCGCAAATTCCGAGTCCATATTCTCCAACTCAACGGAAAATTCTGCAAAAAATTCGTCATTATCTGAAATATATTTGCCAAAATGTGCTCTGCCCGAAAGATTGTTTTCAGAACGGCCGCTGTTGCCATAGCCTTCAAACCAAATTTTGTATTTATCAGCTTCCATCCTTATTTCCACCATCGTCTCCGTTCCCGGAGTTATCGTTACCGTTGGTTTCAATGAATAGAGGCTGACGACTTTTTCCTTATTGACAGAGGTCAAAAGACGGTTTTCAAGTTCTACCCTATGCTTCTCAACAAAGGCAACAGGCAATCCCCTCAATTCGTCTGCCTCTTCATGCAGGCGTTCTTTCGTCTTCATAAAAAGAATATTCGGCACTGTTTCCGACAAAAGCTCGAAACTAACATCATGTACCGTCTGTCCAATAGGATAAACAATAACCTGCGCGACAACTTTTTTGCCTTTCTGGCTGAGATCGACAGATGCTCTGAATTCCGGCAGCATTGTTTCCATATCCTGTCTGACTTTCTGTCTCAAAACACCGCCTGCCCAATCAACAGCGTCTATGGAAGCACCGCTAATAGTCCTGATAATCCTTGCTTTAAGTTCAGGCATCTTTGCCAACAATACGCCGGACATTGATTGGTCAATGCCAGAAAAGTTCAAATCTACATCAACATCATTTACTACATCCAGCCAAGGTGACAACTTGAAAACTATTTCTGAAGAAGGCCCTAGCTTAATGGTCGTTTCTTCCACCTTATAACCAGTAAGTGCCCTCTCACCTACTTCACCCAAAAGTCTGGCATAATCACTTTGAACAGGTTCAATCTGCGTTGTATCCTTTTCCAAAAAAAGCTGTTCGGCAACTACCTGCATGCTGGCCGTCATGCGCTCCAGCAACGCCTGTCCTGTCCTGCCTGTGCTATCGACAACAATTACTTTGACATTTCCGATAGTCTCAGCCGAAACCGCTTGCGGCGCTAACAGCAGGCACAGACAAAACAATATTAAGCTGGCAAACCTGCTTTTAGCAATTCGCAATGTTTTCCGACCTCCTCCGCCTTTACCGGCTTAGCCTAGAATTGGCCGCCAAAGCTGAAGTGGAAACGTCCGCCGTCTTCACCAATACCATAGTCAAGGCGCAAAGGTCCTAACGGTGAATTAACACGTAACCCGACGCCGTAGCTGTATTTCAGCAAACCAAGATCGAAATTATCCTCTGTATTCTTATCCCAGGCATAGCCTGCATCAGTAAAGAGGACACCTTGCACCTTTTTCATTAAAGGCACCCTGTATTCCAAAGTGCTTCTCAGCATACTGTTGCCTTTAAACTGATCGTCCTTGTAACCACGCAGACTGTCCGAACCGCCAACGGAAAATCTTTGGCTCAGCGGCATCGTGCCGTCGGCATAACCAAGGCCGAACTGCAAGGCAAGAACATCTTCACTGGCTCCCATGCGGTAATAATAACGCCAATCAGCTGAATACTTGGTGAAGTCAAAATCACCGCCTAAACCAGCCCATTCGACTGAATAGGAATTGCGTTTGCCTTCATGCGGATCATTAACATTATCACGTGAATCAAACGTTCTAGCGAAAGCAATACTTTGTGTCTTACCAAAATTTTCCTTTTGGCGTTCAGCAGCAAGAGCTGCCTTTTCTGCTGCTGTCTGGTCAGTATCAGTCGGGTCATCGCCTTCAAAATACTGGTAGGAATCTTCATAACCATCAGCAACGCCTTTATAGATATCATCACGGTTTTTTAAAGTCAGGTAGTTGACAACATATTCATTGTTAGTCCTGCGGCTGAAAGTCAATTCCTGACCGCGGCGTTGTTTGTCATAACGGGCAATTTCATCACCATCATGGTCGTAATCCGCATATTCGTTAGTCATATCATAAATTGATAAACCAACACTAGTTTCTTTGTTATCAAGCCAAGGCTTGGTATAACTGAATTCATAGTTCTTATTGTTATCACTATCGCCGCCAAATTCCCAGCGAACATTAATCTTGTCACCAGTACCGCGGAAATTCTTATCACCAACGGAAACCATTCCTAAGAAACCGTCAGCGTCACTATAGCCGGCACCAATACCAAAGGTGCCTGTGTTCAATTCGACAACAGTTATTTCTACATCGACCGCATTAGGAGCCTTGCCCGGATTCAACTTGATATTGACATCCTCAAAGTAGCCAAGATTGTAGATGCGCTGCATACTGCGCCGTGCATCCTTACTATTGAATGGCTGACCCTTTTTCAATTTCATTTCCCGGGTAATAACATAATCCTTGGTTTTGACATTGCCTTTAATTTTAAATTCTTCAACAATGCCCTCATTAACCTGCACAAATAACTCGCCGCTTGGCAGAACGCGTACATCCGTAACACGAGCCAATATATAACCATTTTTTGAATATTCGGCTTCAATTTTACGGACTCTTTCATTAACATCCTTCAGATTAATTATTTTATCTTTAGGTAAATCAAGAATATTTTTTATTTTATCCGTACTTACTTTAGTATTGCCCTCAATCACAAGAGTTTTAAAAACAGGGTTCTCCATTACATGATAGGTAACCTGAACGCCTTCCGGTACCTGTTTGTATTCCGGCATAATATCGTAGAACCAGCCTAGTTGATAGATTGCATGCAAGTCGCTGGCAATCCCTTCCTTGGAAAATTCCATGCCTGGTTTTACTTTAAGCACATCCATTATTGCATCATGATTGCCGTGTTTGTCACCCTCGATAGTAATCTTAGTTACCGTCTGGCCGACATAGGAGTCAACTTCTGCGGCTGACGCAATTTTGATGTTATCTTTAGCAGCGTCCTCCGATGCAATAGGTTGTGTCGGCAACATCGTGTCAGTTACTTTCTCTGTTGCTTGAGCAGCATCAGAATTTACTTCCTCAGCATATACCGGCAAGGAAACAAACAAAGTTGCTGCCATACCCATTGCAATTGGTCGCCATAGCTTCTTTTTTTTCATAACGAGCCCCCTGTTAATTAGAATAATTCAAGGTCTTTCGTGCCGTCCTCACAAGATTCCTTACTTCGGTTTCAGGAACCTGCAAAACCGCTTTTTCAACTTGTTCCTTTTTCCCTGGCAGGACTTTTGGTTCATCCTGCAGCACGGTTTGTGTTTTTATTTTTTCCGGTACACTTTCTATTAAAGAAGCGGACCTGGGGATTTTTTTTTCTTCCGGCACGATTATACTTTGTGCGACAACAACATCAGCAGGTATTGACGGTTGAGAGTTTCTGGCCCAAAACCAGCCGCCAGCTCCTGTCAATACCATCAGAAAAGCTGCCATGACGGCAAGTCTTTGGCGCGTGCAAACAGCAGCCAGACCGCGTTTTTCACGCAAATGCTGCATCTCTGCCTCTGCCAGCATCAAATCAAGTTCTCCGCGCATATCATTATTGCTGCGGAAACTATCCTCAGCATTTTTTAAACTGTTACGCACGTTTTTGATGTGATCACACACATTTTTTATATTGCCGGACATCATGCTTGCTCCTTTCTTTAAATCTTAATCATACTATTATATAATCATCTGCTTTTCCTAAAATTAATCCTTGAAAATTACTTGTTTTCGCCTGTTTTTCGGCATTTTTATGCATTTTTAGCAAAATATCTAGGAAATATCACTATTTTTCTTCAGTTAGCTCTGTTTTAATTCTGCCATCAAACGCGAAAGCATACCGCGCACACGTCTGACAGCTTTTTTTTGCAACCGATAAATATGGCTGGGCGTAACATGAATATCCGCCGCCAAGTCACTCGCTGATTTATCAAAAAGATAAATACCGGACAAAACTTTTTGTTCATTTATAGAAAGTCTGTCCATAGCTTCCAGCACTTTAGTGGCAAGGAATTCACGCTCAGCATTTTCCGCAGGTGATAATTCGTTAGAAACCAGACACTCTGCCCAGGAAATACCGCTGCCTTCATTGGTTTCACTGTCTAATGATAAAGTCTTTCTGCCATATTCACGTTCTAAATAGTCCAACATCCTGCCCCTGATGCGATGCACAGCGAAAAGACTGAAAGCAATACCTTTTTGATAATCATAGCGTTCCGCCGCCTCCAAAAGGCCAACTGTGCCTTCCTGAATGAGTTCACGCAACTGCGCTTCCGATACGCGGAAACCCATTGCCGCCTTGAAAACTAACGGCTGGTAAGAACTGATCAGCTTGTGATAAGCATCCGCACTTCCTGCTGCACTAGCCTGCCACAGGTCGAGCTCCTCTTCCCTTGACAGCAATTTTATTTTTTTCAATTCTTCCAGATAGCTATTTAACACATCTGTGCTCCTTCTCAGAATGAGATATGGTACTCAAGGCCATACCATTTCTTCTGATTTTCATCAATCGAAAAATTAACAGTTATGTTCTTGTTCAGTTCATACTGCGTAAACGCATCATGATACTGACCATCTAAGCTTGTAGCATAACCAACAAGAACATTGTCCGTGACATATTTGCTTACTAACACATTATATTGTTCTTTTTCTTCCTTAGTAAATTCATTGGCATCTTTAGAGTTAATTTCAAAGCCAATACCTGTAGCTGTATTGCCGCTATAAACGCGGAACTGATCAAGGTTAAGTTCTTCTTTAAAGAGAGTTTCTACATCTCTAAGAAAAGTCATCTCAATGCCAACATCAAGAAGCGCCTGCAAATCCTGTGTTTCCAAACCGTTACTATCCGTGCCGCTGCTGCCATTACTATAACTTTTCAGCGTCAGCATACGGAATAATTCCTGTTGGCTAAGTGGCGGATCGGAAGACAAATGCAATTCCATCTGGTCAAGCTGACCATTGATCTGCATATTAACATTATAACGTCCGAATTTGGTATAGGAATCCAAACTAATCGTTGGCAGAACCGAACCTGGTGTCGGGAAGCCTGCTGTCGCTCTCCTTATCTTGAAAGGCGTCCTTAGATAGCTGACAGTTCCCTTCGTTGCCATGATTGACCCATCGACATTAGTATACCTCGTACTACCCATAATATGCAAACCACCTGCCAACCACAGATCATAAAGATATTTATTGTAAAGATGAATTTCTGGGCCTAGCTCTATTTTGATGTCTAACCCTATATTGCTGGTTCCAGGTTGCAACTCCGGAATCGTCGGCATGTTGATGAGAACCTTATCCAAGCGAATTTCCCCTGCAATATGAGGTCTGTTGCGCTTTTGTGTTACAGAGGCTTTACCGTTGATGGTACCACTGAAAAGAGGCGAAACTATTGCAACGTTGTCCGCTTTCACATCTAATTGATACGGAGCACTTTCGCCATCGAGCAAGGCATAAGTCCCGCTAGCATTCAGCTTGCCATTCGGCCCGATTTTAGCAGACATTTCTTCCAACCGCAGCCTACGGCCCTCGAATTTAACAGCCATTTTTAAATTCTCAATCAATGTAGACATTTGTTTCAGTTTAATAGTTCCGTTATTAATAATGAAACTGCCATCCACAAACGGTTCTTCAAGGGTACCGCTCAAG
Organism: Acidaminococcaceae bacterium; assembly: GCA_050256135.1. GTDB lineage: Bacteria > Bacillota > Negativicutes > Acidaminococcales > Acidaminococcaceae > RZYP01. The sequence continues at coordinate 28,495 of JBFWIF010000005.1, forward strand.
ACCAGACCGCCGCTTGTCTCACCACTACCGCTTTCCACATTTTTATTAAGCATTGGCAAAATGGCCAGGTTAGCATTATCAAGTTTGACCTTAATTGACATCTGCGCATCAGGATTCCTGCGATCTTTCTTCGCCCTGAACAAATCTTGCGGCAATACTCCATAAGCACTTACTTTGTAAACATCCTTTTGGATATAGAGCTGTTCGATATTATAAAGATCGTCACGTAAAGTAAACATACCATAAAGGTTATCAAAAGAAGTATCAGCTATTTGACCCTGGCTGATTGAAAGAGATGCATTGGCTGCTGGATTTTCAATAGTACCGCTGACTTGGGCTGCAAAACTCATTTTGCCGCCAAAATCAACTGGCGCTTTAATGAAAGCATTAAGTACAGATGCATCGGCCTCACTGCAAAAGGCATCAAGTGCCAGATTGCGGTTTCTGAAATCAATTGTTCCCTGTGCCGCTAAAAACCCGCCTTTTTCTTCATCTATCCGGACTTTAAGAATATTAAGAACATCTTTGTGAATAAAGACATCAAAAACAGCTGATGGATAGCTAATGCCACGGATGCTGCAGTTGCGTATCTGACCGCCTACGCTGATACCGCTGCCTTTGCCGGCTTTATTGACGATAATGCTGCCATCAAGGTCACCCGCTATGTCATAATCCTGCCCGGCCAAAGAAAGCAAAGACTTCATATTGCCGCCCTTGACTTCAACATTACCTTGTAAAAGAGCATCGGTAAAATCAATCAACATATCTATGGCGAAATAGCCTCCGCCCTGTCTGGCACTTCCTTTTAGCTTATTGATCTTTCCCGCTGAACTTTCCAGACTACCGTTGATATCCGTAAATTCCTGTCCATTAATAACTACGCTTTGTGAATTAAGTTCACCGGTAAAAAACGGGGCTGCTAAAGTTCCTTGCAGCTTGCCATTCAGATCAACCAAACCCGAAACTTTAACTTTATCCGGTATCGCCAGTCTCCTTAAATCTATCTTGCTGGCATTCATCACAAAATCAAGATTTTTAGCTTTATCAACAGTGCCATCAAGATGAATTTCGGTCTGCAAAGCATGAATAACAAAATTTTTGAGATATAGATTACCATCAGTATAGCTGTATTCGCCTGTAGCATCATCCAGCAAATATTTATTCAGACTGCCTTCGTAAAAATTCAGCCTGCCGGTTATTTCCGGATTGGATATTGGGCCTTTCACAGTAACTTCATTGTCCAGATTACCGGTAAAAGCAACATCTGGTGCAATCACAGCAACAAGTGGTTCAACCCTTATTCCCTTAGTCAATATCTTCAAATCTACAACTGGTTCCTCGCTGCCAAGGTCAACCGAGCCATTTACGATGTGTTGGCCTGCCGGCACTTTTATAACGAGGTTATCAATTTGCAAACGTCTATTCTGCCATAGGAAAGAACCATAGGCATCAGTTATTTTTTGTTTCATGATTTCGGCGTCAGTTAATCTTGCCGTGCCACTGACTTGCGGCGAAGCCTTAGTGCCGCTGACAACAAAAGAACCTGTGATTCTCCCGTCTCCTTCTTGCCCAGTCAACATCAGCAAAGGCTGCAGAGGGAAGTTGGCAATACGCGCCTCGCCGGCAATATTGCCGTCAATAATACTTCCTTGTGCCACAAGTGAACCATCATCATTGCTGTAGCCAGAAAGGTTATTAATAATTATATTGCCTTTATTGTAATCGACGTCCAGGCGGAAATCTCTAAACACATTATTGCGCCAATTCAAAGAGGCCAGCTTGCCTACAGCGTTAAGGTCTCCTTGTCCATCTTTGAATTTTCCTGAAAGAGCGATATCTCCGGAAAGAACAGCCTGCTCGCCTGAAAGGCCTGCCAGACCCGCAATATCAGCGTTATCAAACTGTAAAGCGGCTGAAAGATCGCCTGCATTTACTTCATATTCGCCAAAGAGGAAAATGCTGCCGCCGCCATATTCAGCCTTGGCTCCCGGTATAATTATTTTACTGTTCTGGGCTGAAAGCGGCAGATTAACATGCGTGAAAGCCTGTCCGTCAAAATCAAGTTCTTCTGAATTAAATACTCCATGAGCATTAAAATCGGCACGCGTTCCATTCAAGATCAGTGTCCCCGATATTTTGCCGTCAGCAGGTGAAGATTCAAGAACATTTTTCAAATCAAAAGCAAACAGCTCTACCGCCAAGTCTTCGGCAGCGGGCTCATCAACATTATCCAAATTGAGCTTACCATTGAGGCGGCCTTTTTCACCATTTACTTTAAAATCGAGGTTAACTGCTTCTACAACCTTTTGATGAAATGATACCTTGCCATTCAATAATATCGGCAGCTTTTCTTCCTGATAGGGCGCAACCGCAGCAACATCTTTTAATAACCCCGCTCCTTCCAAGGCAATATCCTTGCCATCGCCGGACCAACGCATATTTAATGCCTGAACTGAACCTTTAAGCCCCTCTATACCCAAATAACGTTTAGCCAAACTACTAAACGAGTCAAGCGCAAAATGCTCTGTTTTTAAAAAGAGATGTCCCTGAGCCTGATTATTGACAAGACCGCTGATTTTCCAGCTTTCGTTGGCATAAGTAATGGTGATGTCAAGATTATAATCAGGATTAGCTGCTGCATCAATAGTACCATTGATGCCAAATGTCCAGCTGCCAAAAGGTGTTATTACCTCGCTGTGTCCGTCGTTAATTTTTACATTGCCTGTGAATCTGCTCTTTTCTGGTTCTCTTTGCTTAATGACGTCTTTGATATTCCAATTTTCTTTTTCATCCATTCGCAAATGGAAAATAGGCTGATTAACATTGATTGTGTTAACAGCCTTAATAGGATCGCCTTGCATAAGACCTTGCCAAAAATTAAAGCTGATTTTGATAGATGGGGCGGCTGCTACCAGCTTGCCTTGTTTGTCAAAAACAGCAATATCATCTGCTGCTAATTGCAAAGAATCAGATATATGCAAAGCTCCGATATTTATTTCTCCATTAACGTATTCTGCCGCTGTTGTCTCCACCAGTGGTATCATCCGTTGTAAAAATCCCGGCATAAATAGGCGCAAAACCACAAAATAAGCAACCAACAGCGCTGCTAACACTATTAGTAAAACAGTTTTTGCTTTAGACATTAATTTTGCCCCCGTATCTTTTTATCGCTCTTTAAACAAAACTAATCGGGTACTTATTCGACATATCTAACCTTCTTCCCTGCCCGTCTGAAAAAACACACAAAAATTTTACAAAAAAAACTGCTATGGTTTAACCATAGCAGTTTTTAAAACAGCAATCAGCTTTGGCGTACAGGAATGCCCATAGCTTTGGACAGCGAAGCGCTGGAAGTATTGTAATCATAGAGAGCTTGTACATAATTGTTCTTAGCTTGGGTAAGTGCAACCTGCGCATCCATGACGTCGATGTTGGTGCCAACGCCAGCTTGGTATCTCAGTTGCGATATCCTGTAATCTTCTTCAGCTGAGTCAACGGCAACTTTGGAAGTTGCAATACGTTTTTCAGCTTCACGCAGACTAAGATAGCTATTACGCACATCTAGCTGCACAGAATCTTTCGTTTGGCGGTAAGTTTCTTCTGCTTTATACAAACTGGCTTCAGCTGCATTAACCTTAGCTGCCGTTACGCCGGAATCGAAAACATTCAGGCTTACACCAACAGCAGCTGTCCAGTTTTCATTATCATCGCCAGGCCAGTCACCTGAATACCACTTGTTAGTAGCAGTGGCTGATACCTGTGGCATATAGCCGGATTTAGCAACTTTCACGGCAGCTTTAGCAGCTTTAATGCCGGCCTCTGCCTGAAAAAGCTCAGGACGGTTAGCCATAGCAAAAGTTATGCAGTTTTCCATCGGATTATCATATTTGTTATATTGCAGGCTTTCTGTAACATTTAGCTCTGTTCCATGCGGCAGACCAATGATATTATTCAAATCAGCAACTGCCAGGTCATATGCATTCTGCGCCTTAATCAAGGTTTGCTCTGCATTGGCCAATTCAACCTGACTGCGTAAAACATCTACTTTGGCAACAACGCCGACATCATATTGTGCCTGCACGTTTTGTAAATGTGCAGTAAGCCTTTCTACTGATTCCTTACTTAGTTTTACGGTATCAATCGCTTCCAAAACGCTGTAATAGCCGTTTGTAGCCGAAAGCTTCACTGCCTGATAAGATTCATCAACACCGTACTCACTTGATTTGTAGTTCTGAACAGCCTGTTCAATCGTACCGCTCAGCTTGCCACCTGTATACAGCGGAATCGAAGCAGTAAAACCATTGCTGAATGTATTGTCAGGACCTGACTGGCTGCTTATTAATGGATTAGGATCGTAGTAACCGCCTCGAGAAGAACTATGGCTGTAGTCAATACTAACCCAGCGCGAAGCTTTTGCCTCATTCTTCTGTGCCTTGGCAACTGAACTCTCTGCTTCGGAGATCTTGACCGTAGGATTAGTCTTAAGTGCCATTTCAATAGCCTTGTCCAGATTAATTTCCACTGCGGCAGCAAATGCCGTCTGTGAGGACATCAACCCAAGCACAATTGCCGTCACAAGAACTTGTCTGCTTTTCTTATATTTCAACATTTCTCTTCCTCCTATAATAAAATTGACTGCCTAGTCAATACTAGTAAATTATATAAATTTCTTGCCCGAAAGTCAACCACTCTTTAAAAATAGGACGAACACCTGCATATTAGTCGCTAGGATAAAGAGTCCCTCTGGCTGCCTCCACACGCGACTATCCGTTTGTTTAGTTGCAAGTTCGGCAATGGTTAAAGTACTCCTCTGGCCGCTTCCACACGCGACTATTCGCCTGTAAACAGGCGGTCGCTGACGTGCAGCAGGCCCGTCGTATCTTTAGCCATCGCCTCGATTGTCGTTCCAGCGTTAATGTGTTCTTTGCACTTCTCTATGCCTTGACTGTCTTATCTTAAATAACAACGGTTTCCAAATTTCACATTAGAAATAAGTGCGGATACCGACATAGGCATTATCCGAGCCGCGCCCTGTTACATCCAGGCTCTCCCCTATAAGTGACAAATGCGGGCTGAACATATATTCACCGCCAACTTTCACCTTCGTTTCATCAAAATCATAGACATCAGTAAAAAGCTTCAAGGAATTATTTACTTTGTAGTCAAGACCGACACCCAACTTGCCTTGGGTTGAGCCCAACCGCATTGAAAAGTCATCAATATCGTGGCCAAACTGCAGGTCTAGTTTATTTTTGGCCCCTATATCATAGGCGCCAATGTAAACAAAACTGTCATCCTTAGGGCGGAGAGTTACTCCCATATTGCTTAACCAGTCACTGTTGTTTTCATTATATAAAGCCTCGGCCTGGAAACGTGCTGTTTCCAAAGTCGTCAGCATCCTATTTGCTTTTTCGCTGGTTTCTTTCGCATTCTGTAAAGTTGCACGCAAATCCTTTTCTGTTTTCGGATCTGTAACAACCTTTTCCAATGTACCAGTCATTTTTTCGACACGTTCGCTGGCAGTCGCTAGGTTCTGGGCCATCGCCGCCAAATCTTTGCCACTCTGACCGTTATTATCAGCACCTGTCATGATACTATCCATATGCGTTGCTACGCTGTTCATGCGTTCAGCCATCTGACTAAGTTGTCTGATCATGGCAGTCATATCTTTCTGGTTGTCTACAGCTGTCTCGGCCATCACTCTGCTGAAAGTATTAAGGTTAGTACTAATATCGCGGGCATTAAGGAAACCATCGCGCATAGACTTCTGTACCTCTTTATCTCCCAATACATTATTCAGTGCATCGGCAATGCCCTCCACCTTCTCAAGCACCTTGGTGGAAGATGCCATGAAGTCATCCAGGTTCGCGCCAATTGAACCCGGAACTTCTTCACCCGGCTCAATGTATCTGCCATCTATTTTAGCCGGCGGAAGAATCGCAACAAATTTTTCACCCAGCATACCATCAGATCCGATAGAAAAATTGGACCCATGCGGTATCCTGATTCCCTCTTTTATTTTCAAAATAGCGTGCACTTTGTTTCCTTCAACATTTACAGCTCTGACAGTACCTACATCCACACCAGCATAACGAACTACATGTCCTTCCTTAAGGCCGCCTACCTGATCATAAAGTACAGACATTCTGTAACCGCCGCCAGCAAAAGAAAAAGTACCTAAGAAGGAGATGACAGCCATGAAAATAGCCAGCGCGCCCAGCGCTACGGCTCCTACCTTAACTTCACTGGTTCCTTTCATCCTTTGGTCTGCCCCCCTTCTCTATTCCTCAATATATTTTGCCCAGTAATGAATTTTTGTAAAACAGGATGCGGATTATTCCGCATCTCTTCAACAGTTCCTATTGCTGCAATCTGCGCTTCATATAAAAGAGCAATTCTATCGGCTACTTTAAAAACAGAATTCATGTCATGTGTCACCAGAATAGAAGTTACTCCCAGACTTTCACGCGTCTTTATTATCAAGTCATTGATATTCTCTGCCATAATCGGATCCAATCCAGCTGTCGGCTCATCATAAAGGACTACTTCCGGCTGCAGAGCTGTTGCTCTGGCTAGACTGACTCTCTTTTTCATACCACCGGAAAGTTCAGCAGGATAAGCGGCCTGCGTGCCAGGCAAACCAACTTGTTCCAATCTTTCCTTGACAATCTTTTGTATTTCTTCTTCACTCTTATCTGTATGCTGACGGAGCCCAAAAGCTACGTTTTCACCAACAGTCAGAAAATCGAAAAGGGCCGAATACTGAAAAACCATACCCATCTTTCGACGCATAGCATTCCAGTGGTCTTCGTCGAACAAACTTACGTCTTCGCCATTAATCAGTATCTTACCGCCTGTTGGTTCTAATAAACCTATGAGCAAACGTAATATAGTGCTTTTCCCGCTGCCACTTGGCCCAATAACTGCCAGCGTTTCACCTCTCCGGACTGTGAAAGAAACAGCATTCAATATTTCTTTTTTGCCGAAAGCCATATTAACTTGTTGAAATTCGATAACATTGTCAGACACTTACTTACCTCCGCTGACGAAAAGGATTATAGACAGAAAATAATTGCTGATAAAAATCAAAATAATAGATAAGACAACCGCAGCTGTGGTTGATATACCGACACCTTCAGCCCCCTGCCTGGTATGCAGGCCTTTGTGACAACCAACTATTGCTATGATTGCACCAAAAACTGCTGCCTTAATCATGCCACCGATCATATCAAACGGCTCCATGAAAACCTTAATAGAATTAGTATAAGTAAAACTACTGATGTTTGCATAGTTAGTCGCTACTATCCAACCGCCTATACTGCCTATGGCATTAGCAAACACTACAAGGATCGGCATCATCAGTACTGCTGCCAAAAAACGCGGCACAACGAGATAGGTGGTCGGATTAGTTGCCATGACCCGCAAAGCATCAATCTGCTCCGTAACTTTCATCGTGCCTATTTCTGCCGCAATTGCAGCTCCTACACGCCCCGCCACAACAACACCAGTCAGAACAGGTGCCAGTTCGCGTCCCATCGCAATAGCTACAACACCGCCAACAGAAGAAGCAGCACCAAAACGCACGAATTCTTTAGAAGTCTGCACGGCTAATACCATGCCAGTGAACATAATCGTCATCAGCACGATCGGCAGCGAATCAGCACCTAATCTGGACATTTGCCTTACTGTTTCCCTAATATCAGCATGCCGCAGCCTAATGCAGGTGTCAAAAAATAAAATCACTATTCGCCCGGTACTGGCACAAGAACGCAATATTAATCTGCCTAAACGCTCACTTAAAGCTGTCAACACGATAGTATCCCCCATATTTAAACCCTCTAAAGGCAAAAATAACCATTACAACGGTATAATTCAAGATAAAAAAGAATTTACCTGCAATTTGTTCCCATTCTTTGTAAAAAACTGTGATACCCTTAGAGAATATCACAGTTCTTGATTTATTCCAATTTTACTTGACGACCTGAACAGTAACCTCTGTCTCGCCATCAACTATAAAATCAACAGGATATTTTTGTTTGGCCTTGCTGCCTTTGAAAAGAGACTTAACTGTCATAGCAGCTTGCTCTTCGGCAGGCTTATCACTGCCTTTTATTTGCTGAACAGCAGGCATACCAGGCATTATGTCAATAACAACCTCATTATTTTTATCATAATCATTAAAATCATGCAAAAAGTCATTCAATCCCTTTTTGTCATCCAGTTTCGGCACAGCATCTGCTGGCTGCTGCTTCTGCAAGACCGTAGCCAACCACGCTGAAGCTCCACCGCCGCGAATAATCAAAGGCATCGGACCTGCTTTACGGTTCGCTGGAACTTTGAATTCAAAGGTTTTGGTAATTTTTTCGCTGCGATATGGCTGAAATTCTACTTCAACGGTAGCATTTTCGCCCGGTTTTACTTGCCCGTTCAGCACATTGACACGAGTTATCTCTGCCACGTCGCACTTTGAAGTGGCTTCAATATTGACATTGACATCGAAAATAGTGACTTTTTCAAATTTATTGTTCATCAGCAGGTCACCGATATAAACAAGTTCACCGTTGATAGCCTTAGCCAAGTTGGATGGGTTGTAGAACATATTATCTCTCGCTATTGCAATTTCGCCACTTTTCTCACCACGGGCAGAAATATGGAAGCTTACACGTGCTGTTCCACCGCCATTACGATCAGTAGTTGCGTTGACCGTGTTAAAACAAACAGCATCAAGCATCAGTGGCACAAGCGCTTCATCTGTGACCATCTGTACTGTCGCACTCTTATTGATTCCACGGTCTGTATCTGTTACTGAAACGAACATGGGAATGATGTGTGAATACTTGTTAAGTTTTCCAGCAATACCAGCAGCCCTATCCTGAGTAATAGAACCGACTGTATTGCCTAACGCGCCTACCTTATAAGAGCTCTCAACATTGGGAATTGAAGCAAAGATCCAGGCATTTGTCATAAAATAATCGGCATCACCACGCTGCAGAAATGGGTGACCAAAAGCAAGAATCCTTCCATCATCATCCATCCAGGTCACCGTGCCGATCGCTCCGAGCCTGATATCACCGCGAATCAATTCTACACCGACTGAACTGCCTGGTTCCAGCTGTACATTGTCAATTTCTTTCTGCCCTGAAGGAACCGCCATTGGTTTTAAATCAAGCGCTGCAAGCTTCTCTGTAAGATACTTCATGCCTTCTGCTGTAAAACCGCTGGCCATTAATGGGGAATTTTTAGGCAAAAAAGCAGAGGGACGTGGATCCGTTTTTTCAAACATCGCAAGCATTTCTTCAATTGGTGTTAAAAAACAATAATCGGGGTCGGAAAAAGCTTTACCATAAGCAACGGCACCAGCCAAGCGACCATTAATGTAGACAGGGCTGCCGCTCATTCCCTGAGCTATGCCACCAGAATGCTCAATCAGATCTCCTGATGCTTTAACCAATATACTGTGGCCTTCTGCCTGTGACCCGGTAACACCAAGAATTTCAATATCGAATGTTTCAATATCAGCGCCCTTGATTACCGTTTTTGCTATGCCGTGCATGCCGGGACGCAGTTCATCAACCGTAATAATCGGCGTAGCCGCTGAAACTGATTGTGCAAATATAAATAATAATAACAAAAGAAATAACGGTAAACGCATTTTTCTCATAATAACCTCATAATGTTCAAAAACCGACGCACAACAGAGCGCGCCGGTTTTTTATTTCCGCCTCATCACGGCTTAATCTTTACTACAACTTGTCCGGCAGTAATTTCCGAGCCTGGCACAACCAATACTTCAACAACTGTCCCATCAATGCTGGCCCTTGCAGCCGGTGCATTGCCGGCAAAAGTTTTCACCATTACAAGAACCTGGCCTTCTTTGACCACCGTTCCCACTGTCACAAGGCCATCGGCAACTACTGTTCCATTCAAACTGCTTACCTGTGTTACAGCACCATTAGCTTGCGCTACTGGTGACACTGCAGTAAAAAGCACCATGCCAACTAACATTAATATAGTAACAAACTTTATCTGGAATTTTTCTTTGATCATTACCATCAGGACGCCCTCCTTCCATACTTAAGAGCCAAATACCTAGCTTAATTATAATATGACCATTCTGGTTTGGCAAGTTACCTAATTGCGAAAAACGCCTAACCCTGCACGCACCGGCCGTTCAGAACCATCGGACGGAGTATTCATAACCTTTTTATTCAGAACCATTTCGCTGGAACCTCCTCCATCAAAGTTCATTGCTTCTTTGGCACCCAGCTTGACCATATAATCAGCCAATTCATTAAGTGTAAGCCCGGCACTGACCTTTGAGCGCCCTTCTGCAACAACGAGGAGTATGCTGCCGTCTGCTTTGAGTCCTACCGCCGTCCTCGGTGCCCGGCCTACAGCAATGTCAGCAGGAAACTGTTCCTTTACTGCCGTCACATCAGCTTTGCCATTGCTGACAAGTAATGGACCTGCGCCTATTACATATTTTGCCTTATCTGCTTCCTTCTTTTCCAATGTTTGCTTGATTTCCACGCGGCTCCCAACCTTCAGGTTTTTTAAAAATTCCGCGCTGCGTCCATGCCCTGAAAGTACTAAACTGCCAGGGCGCAAGACCAAATTGCCGTTAACGCCTATTTCCGTAACCTTGCCTTTTTCAATCCTTACTTCCCTGCCAAATTTATTTGTACCGGTATTTTGACCGTAAAAAAAGTTATATAGAATTAAGTCATTTTCTTTTCGCTCCCTATTGATACCCGTTATCGCGGCAGTTTTGCCTTTTTCTGTCAGGACCTGACCATCATAATACAGGTCTGGCAATATTTCTGTCTTGCCTGACCGATCTATAACAAGTGCTGTCCGTGGAGTAAAATCACATGAGACCCACTCATTGTTGATTTTTAGATTGCCGACAATCCATTTAGTCTTGTCGAAATAGGATGCATTGATCGCCGCCAATGCACCTGTCTGCTCGGCAGCGGCTGAAAGACGGCCTTTATCAATAGTATTTGATTTCCCCAAAATTGGGCGCAGTTCATATCTGCTTTTTGGTGCTACCTCCAGAATATGCAGCCAGACGGGTTTGCTGTTCAAATAGTCCCGCCAGGATATATAGCGCATTCCGTCATCTATTTCAGTTATTTTTTTGCTTATTACATATTTATAGAAATCAATTACAAGGCGGTTAGGCGCTTTAAGCACAAAAATCTTATAAGAACCAAGATTTTCTGCCAAATCAACAGAAAGTTTAGCCTTGCCATGAGCATCTTTACGCAAAAAGACCTTTTTTACCAAATCACTTCGAGGAGTAAGAACCTTGTCCTGCTTAACATCCGCATCGAGATTGATACTAAGTTGACTACCTGACAACGCTTCCGAATATTTAGGCAATTCATCCAGATCAAGAACGATCCTTGTTTTATCCGTATAGGCGCCAGAGCGTAAATTGTTGATCACGGCTGCCTCTGAGGGTATCGCCATGAAAAAAAGTGAAACAAAAAATAAATAAGATAATACTCGCATCTCTACCTCCACTAATGACAATACACAGCCCTGTTCAGGCTGTGTACTTAATTAATGATATTATGATCCTATTTCTTATTTTGCGTAGTTACAACGCTGTCTTTCAATTTTTGCAAAGAAGACAAAACCTTACCTGTACCTACAGCAACACATTCGAGCGGACTGTCCGCAACTATGGTTGCAATGCCGGTCTCTGCCTGTATAAGTTCTGCCATGCCATCAAGCAGTGCACCACCGCCTGTTAAAACAATACCTCGGTCTATGATGTCTGAAGATAGTTCCGGAGGTGTTTTTTCCAGCACAGACCGAACGCAGCTAACCAGTGTGGAAACAGGTTCATGCAAGGCTCGGTAAATTTCATCCGATGTAAGCTTTATGGTAGTGGGCAGCCCGGTCACCAGATCACGACCGCGTATTTCTATTTCTGCCTGACGGTTTCCTTTGAAAACCGTAGCAACTTTAATTTTAATTTCTTCAGCAGTTGGTTCGCCAATCAGGACATTGCGTTCCTTTTTCACAAAGCGGACAATTGCCTCGTCAAACTTGTCGCCGCCAACACGCAGTGAATCACTAACGACAACACCGCCCAGACTCATGACAGCAATATCAGTAGTTCCCCCACCGATATCAACGACCATGGCACCTCTGGACTCACTAATTTCAAGCCCTGCACCCATGGCAGCAGCGATTGGTTCTTCAACTAGATATGTCTTAGAGGCTCCGGACTGGATAGCAGCTTCCAGAACCGCTCTTTTTTCAACCGTTGTGACACCGGAAGGAATGCAAATGACCACACGTGGTTTAAAGAAAAGGCTCTTGCCAGCTACTCGTTGGATAACATTTTCCAGCATACTCTGGGTAATATCATAATCTGCAATAACTCCCTCGCGCAACGGTCTGATTGCAACTATATTGCCAGGTGTACGTCCCAGCATAGTTTTAGCTTCTTCACCAATGGCCAGAATCTTATTAGTATTTCTATCAATAGCAACCACAGAAGGTTCACGTAAAACAATACCGCTGCCTTTCAAATAAACGAGAATATTAGCCGTGCCTAAATCTACTCCGATATCTACACTTTTAAACAACCTCATAAAACTTCTTCTCCCAACATATCAATTTTTGATATCGCGTCTTTCGATATCAGCACCCAAACTGCATAACTTCGTTACTATATCTTCATAACCACGGTCGATATGATAAATATCACCAATTTCCGTGATACCATCAGCAACTAATCCAGCAAGAATCATTGCCGCCCCTGCTCTGAGATCGGTAGCACGTACCTGACACCCCATCAGTTTCGACACGCCCTGAATGGTAGCACTGCGGCCTTCAGTATGAATATCGGCTCCCATCCGGATTAGTTCCTCAACATGCATAAACCGATTTTCAAAAACGGTTTCCGTGACAAAGCTGCGGCCATCGGCAATAGTCATCAACGCCATTACTTGTGCCTGCATATCAGTTGGAAAACCAGGATAAGGCAGGGTTTTTATCGTTATCGGTTTAATTTTTTCGCTGCCGACAACACGGACACCACCGATATCTTCGTAAATTGTAGCGCCTGCCTCTTTCAGCTTGGCAATCAAAGGTTTCAGATGCTCGGTCAATACATTTTCCACACGTACGTCACCCTGGGTCATCGCTGCAGCAACCATGTAGGTACCAGCTTCAATACGATCAGGGATAACAGTATGTTCAGCGCCTTTTAGCTCCGTGACACCGCTTATGTGAAGTACGTTAGTACCGGCACCACGGACCTTTGCCCCCATAACATTCAAATAGTTCGCCAAATCAACAATTTCCGGCTCCTGGGCAGCATTTTCAATAATAGTAACGCCTTCCGCCATCGTTGCTGCCATCATCAGATTTTCTGTAGCACCTACACTAGGGAAATCAAGATAGATTGTTGTACCCACCAAGCCATTGGGAGCAGTTGCTTCAATGTAACCATGGCCGCTTTCAATTTTCACGCCCAAAGCCTCAAAACCCTTTAAATGAATATCTATCGGCCTGGTACCTATAGCGCAGCCACCAGGCTGTGAAATACGTGCTTTGCCCTTACGAGCCAAAAGCGGACCCATCACAAGGAAAGAAGCTCGCATGCTGCGTACTAGTTCATAAGGAGCTTCACATGAGGTAATCTCACTGCTGTCAATGTCCAATATACCCTTGGTTGAGTCATCAATTTTCAGCCCTAGACATCTAAGTACAGCACAAATAGTCCGCACATCCTCCAAGGCCGGAATTTCGTCCAGATGGCTCGGCGTTTTACCAAGAATCGAAGCCGCTATGATCGGCAGAACTGCATTTTTAGCACCGCTGGTTTTCACTGTGCCCATCAAGCGCTTACCGCCCCTGATAATTAGTTTTTCCACAAAATTTCCTCCCAAGAATACGTTTAGCTATATCACATAAACTATTTATTCTAGCAAAATATATATCTTGTTTATTTTATCACCATGTTCATATTTTTGGCAATGCTACAATTTTAAACAAAAAAGACAGATAACTGTTACAAAATTATCAGTTATCTGTCTGCTTTTAATCAAACATTTTCATATTATTTGCAGCATCTATGCTCATTTTCATCTTCTTGGCAATTTCTTCCTGCTGTTGCCGCCGCTCTTCTTTCAGCTCTTCCAACCGTTTAGCTTTCAAGGCAAGACGTTCAGCCCTGACCTTTTCCATTTCCTCAAGGGTCAGAATGTTCTTTTCTTGCTCTTCTTTACGCAGTATTTCCATTTCTTTACGTTCTTTTTCCACTGCTTTTCTATTTTGCTCGGTTTGCTGTCTGAGTTCAATTTCAAATTTCTGCTTCAGCGTCAGTTCTGTGTTACGGCCGACACTAGCCTGATAGATATAGTAGACGAAAGCAATAGGTGGAAAAAGAAAGGTTCCAATCAGCCAAAGATTGCAATATTTAATATTTTTTTTATGGCAATCCTTATAAACCCAGTATGCAAGGCCTAAACCAAGCACGGCCTTCGCAACAAGAACCATTATTTGATCCACGAATACCCTCTCCTTCTGCATATCATATCAAAACAGGCAGACCTAAAAATCAATCAATAACCTTACTCTCATAAAAAAAGCACATCTATCGACGTGCTTTTTTGAAATCTCTATTTCGTGCGCGCACGATCAGCAAGAATATTGTAGTAAGTTTCTTTTTCATTAATTTCTTTTTTGATAGTAGCAATCTTATCAGGGTCATCAGTTTTTGCCATAATTTTTTTCAAATCGGCAATTTCCTGTTTTAACTGCCCCATCTTATTACCAGCAACAGAGCCTAAAATATCTTCCATGATACAACTCCTCCTCTACATTATTCCTGCATTATTCCTATTTAAGACTATTATAGCTAAATTACTGCAATATTTCAATATAGCGAAATCCTTATAAAAAATAACCACCCGTGAAACGGGTGGTTTGCACTAGCCCTATAAGGGCTTATTACTGCCAGCGCCTAAATGACGCTGGCTTTTACTTCGTTCAAGCCTTTGTGGACTGATTACTTAGCAGGAC
>JBFWIF010000006.1:0-41641 GCA_050256135.1 Acidaminococcaceae bacterium
ACCTATAGGTAACTTTGGTATCGGTTTCCGCCTGGATGACAAAGTATTGCAAGGGGATATCCAGAAAGTTTTAAATGAGAAGAAAAAAGATGGTACCAGTGCTAAAATTTCTAAACAATGGTTTGGCGCAGATATAGTTAAATAAATTAGCTGATGAGGCCAATGACTTGCTATTGGCCTCATTTTTCGCATATAATATACACGTGTGTGAAAAAAACGGATAGGTGTGAACTATATGGAAAAGATATTAACAATGATATACCCATTGGCGGAAGGCAGTATTGTTACCATCCAACTATTTGCCATTACCTTGTTGCTGTCTGTGCCGTTGGGTTTGTTATTGGCATTGGCACGTATTTCTAAAATTAAGCCTTTAAATAAATTTGTTGAAGTCTACAATTGGATTATGCGCGGTACGCCTCTGATGCTGCAGTTGCTTTTTGTTTATTTCGCTTTACCGACCTTTGGTATCTTGCTGCCTGATGTAGCAGCTGCGGTTTTAGCCTTTGTGTTGAATTATGCGGCTTATTTTGCGGAAATCTTTCGCGCAGGTATCCAATCAATACCAAAAGGACAGTACGAAGCTGCCAGAGCTCTGGGTTTTACCTATGTACAGACCATGCGGAGAATTATCGTACCGCAGATGGTAAAACGTGTTTTGCCGCCAGTCGGCAACGAAACAATAACTCTCGTCAAAGATACTTCCTTAGTATATGTTTTGGCGATGAATGACCTCTTGCGGGCAGCGCGCACGATTGTGCAGCGTGAATTTGACATGACACCTTTTGTAATCGCCGGCGTCTTTTATCTGGTCATGACTTTTGTGGTAACAAGAGTTTTTAACTGGCTGGAAAAACATTACGCCAGGTATGATGAATAGGGGGTGCCGTGATGAGCGAAACTATGGTAAAAGTGGAAAATGTCCAAAAAAACTTCGGCGATCTGCAGGTGTTGAAGGATATCAGCCTTGAATTGAAGCGGGGTGAAGTAGTTGCCATTATTGGCCCTTCCGGTTCTGGTAAAAGCACCTTGCTGCGTTGCCTGAATCGCCTGGAAACAGTTGATGGCGGTTCCATTGCAATCGAAGATGAATATTTGGTTAAGGATGCCAAATATGTTGACGATGCTGAAGCTAGAAAAATTTGCGGTAAAATGGGCATGGTTTTTCAGCAGTTCAATCTTTTTCCACATATGACTGTGCTGGAGAATTTGCTGGAAGCACCGCTGATTGTGAAAAAAATGAAGCGTGAAGAAATACTGCCTGTTGCTGAAGAGTTATTGGCTAAGGTTGGTCTGGCGGAGAAGAAAGATGTTTATCCGACCAGGCTATCCGGCGGTCAGCAGCAAAGGGTGGCTATTGCCAGAGCGCTTGCGATGAATCCTGATATCATGCTTTTTGATGAACCGACTTCATCGCTGGATCCTGAACTGACTGGTGAAGTTTTGAAAACGATGCGCAATCTTGCGGAAGAGAATATGACGATGATCGTTGTGACGCATGAAATGGGTTTTGCCCGTGAAGTTGCGACTAAAGTAATATTTATGGCAGACGGTATAGTGCAAGAACAAGGAACGCCGGAAGAACTTTTCGGTAATCCCAAAAACGAACGCTTAAAAGCTTTTTTAAAAAGCATATTAAGATAAATAGCAAAAACGGTGCTGCCATTTGGGCAGCACCGTTTTTGCTATTTGCTTTTAAGCTTAGCAAGAAATTTTTCGTTGTTAATGACAAATCTTTCATGAATGCCTTGACCGATAGGGCCATATTCATCTCTGGCACTGACGCTGAAGACGAGACGCCTGCCGTCGATGGCAGTAAGCTCGGCAGTGGCGCTGACGACCTTACCTGGTAAAGTTGCGCTGTCATGTGAAATATTCATTTTAATACCAACACTGCCATCCGTATCTCCAAGAAAATCTTGAATAGCGGCTACGGCGGCTTTTTCCATTAATGCGACCATAGCAGGTGTAGCATAGACATCCAAGAGGCCGCTGCCCAAAGCGGAGGCTGTATTAGTGTAGAGAACGGTCTCACTGACTGTTGCGGTGAGACCTGCTTTTAGTTCTTTCATAAGTTTGTTGCTCCTTTGTTTTTATTTTTATCTTACAGAAAAATTAATGTTAGTGCAAGGACTAAAAAGGCAGAGAGAAAAAAGTACATTAAAAAAGAGAATCTTGTATAATATGTAAAGAACGTAATTACGAATTTACTTTGAGAGGGAGAAAAACATTTATGTTATACTATGAAATTTTGGCCGATCATCCGGAAACGCAGACGGCACTAATTTTCAAAGAACAGAAAATGACCTACGGACAGTTGAGGGAAAGCATTGAACGCAGAGCCAATTTTTTGCAGGCAAAGGGACTAAAAAAGGGTGATAGAGTCGGTTTATTAAGTAAGAATTGTGCGGACTTTGTCATTTCTTATTTTGCGGTAATCAGGGCGGGCGGTGTTGTCGTGCCGTTTAATTTCCAGTTGGCTCCCCGAGAAATTGCCTATATAGTAAAAGATGCCGGCCTTAAATTAATGATTGTACGGCAAAAAATAGATTTGGCAGAAGCTTTGCAGGAAATAGATTATGCAGGTCTTACCCAATACGATTTTATCGAAATGGAAGAGCCGATTGAGCATGAGCTCATAGATTATGAGCTGCATGAGGATGACAATTGTACGATCATCTATACTTCAGGAACAACAGGCAAACCAAAAGGAGCGATGCTCAGCCACAAAAATCTGGTAGCTAATAGCAGGGAATTTATAGCTGTTATCACAATGAGCTCTAATGATATCTGTTTATGTGTATTACCTATGTATCACTGCTTTGCCTGGACGGTTTCTGTTAGCGGGCCTTTGTTTTATGGCGGCTGCATAGTAATTCAGGAAACTTATATTTTTAAGGATACAATGGGTTTGATTGCTAAACATAATGTGAACTTCTTCGCTGGTGTACCGACGATGATACAATTGTTTTTCAAAGGAGCAGAAGCTCATGAATTAGCCAATATCAGATGCTTTATCAGTGGCGGAGCACCGTTACCGCAGGTATTGGCTGAAGGCTTCAAAAAGAAATTTGGTAAACCTGTGCTTGAAGGGTATGGACTTTCCGAAGCTTCACCAGTTGTAAGCGTTAATCCGGCTTCTAAGGTGAAAGTTGGTTCTATTGGACCAGCTTTGCCAGGTGTTACCGTTATGATTCAAGATGAGGATGGTAGAGAAATGAAGCGCGGTGAAGTTGGAGAATTATGTGTGCGCGGCGATAATGTTATGCTGGGTTACCTCAATTTGCCAGAGGAAACAGCAACTGCGCTGCGCGGAGGCTGGCTGCATACAGGCGATTTGGCTTATAAAGATGAAGATGGCTATCTTTTTATTGTCGATCGTTTGAAAGACATGATTATTTCCAGCGGCGAGAATATTTACCCGCGTGAAATTGAGGAAGCTCTGTATACACATCCGCTGATTGAGGAAGCGGCCGTAATCGGCATTCCTGATAAATTGCGCGGTCAGGCGGTTTGTGCTTATATGGTTTTGACT
Organism: Acidaminococcaceae bacterium; assembly: GCA_050256135.1. Lineage (GTDB taxonomy): Bacteria > Bacillota > Negativicutes > Acidaminococcales > Acidaminococcaceae > RZYP01. Next base: position 3,536 of record JBFWIF010000006.1, read on the forward strand.
GCAGACGCCATCCTTGATAAAAAAGAACTCAGAAAATATCTAATGGAGCGACTTGCAGCGTACAAGGTGCCCCGTGAATTCTTTTTCTGCGCGCAGTTACCGAAGAATTCTACAGGCAAAATTTTAAAAACTGCTTTGCGTGAGCAGGCATTGATTGATATGGTAAGCCGTAAGAGGTGAGATAAATATTATGAGAAAATTATTTTTGCTTTTAAGCTTTTTGCTTTTGACTATTGCGCTCACAGGTTGTGCAAAGGGTGAAGTTGTAATGGAATTGTCAAGATTTGGCTCAGCTGATATAGAATGTAAGATTGTTGCTATGCCGCTTGTAGCATCACAGCTTACATCTGTTAAGGAAGATTTCAGCAGCGATGGTTTTCAGGTGGAAAATATTAATGAAGATAAAATGCAGGGATTCATTGCCAAAAAGCATTTTAAGAGTCTTGATGAGTTGAATAGGGCTAAGATAGTACGTGGCTTTCAATTGAACAAAAACAAAAATAATAATCAGACAGATACTGAAAAGAATGCTGGCAGCAAAGTCAAAAATACCGCAGTAGTTTATAAGCAGGGACTCTTATTTGATACAGTTGCTGTGAATACTCATCTTGACTTACGTGCGAATAAAAAGGATGAACACAAGGAAAGCCAATGGCTGGTTAAGAACCTGCTGCAGCAGGTTAACCTGCGTTTTGTCCTTAAACTTCCTACAGCGTCAGACAGCAGTAATGCGACAACTAGCCCCGATGGCGGCAAGACTCTGGTCTGGGACCTTGTGTTGGGTGAGGATAACGAACTATCAGCACAAGTTACCTACCTTAATCCTTATAAAGCCAGCGGCTTGTTTATTGCAGCGCTAGGAGCAGGGATTATATTCTGGCGCAAGAAAAGAAGGAAACGCACAAATGACCAAACAGCTTAAAGAAAAATATGCAGATTTAAAAAGATATTTACAAGGGTTTGATAGTTTGGCTGTTGCTTTTTCCGGCGGTGTTGATTCCACTTTTTTGCTGGCGGCAGCAAAAGAAGTTTTGGGCGAAAAGGTCACTGCTATTACGCTGCTTTCCGGCTTTGTGCCAGAAAGTGAAGTCAAGGAGGCAACTCTTTTTGCTGCTGCTCTAGGAGTCAAACATGAATTTATCAGAGTAGATGAACTTGATATTCCAGGCGTAGCCGAAAATCCTCCTGACCGTTGCTATTTTTGCAAAAAAGCATTGTTTAAGAAGATCAAGTCTTTGGCTGAAAAAGCAGAGATACAGCAGGTTGTAGATGGTTCCAATCTGGATGATGAAGGTGACTATCGCCCTGGCATGCACGCCCTAGCTGAACTGGGAATAAAAAGTCCACTGCGGATAGCGCAATTGACAAAGGGAGAGATAAGAGCTTTGTCACGGATGCTGAACTTGCCTAGTTGGGATAAACCATCTTTCGCCTGTCTTGCTTCCCGCATCCCTTATGGTGAACCAATTACGAAAGAGAAGCTGATAATGATCGAAACAGCGGAAATGTTTCTGATGAAGCAGGGGTTTAAACAAATGCGTGTGCGCTGCCATGATAAACTAGCTAGGATTGAAGTGCCAGAAGCGGATATTCCTTTGTTTTTAAATAGTGCAATGCGTGAAAAAATAGCGGAGGCCTTTGCGAAAATAGGTTTTATCTATACAGCAATTGATATCAAAGGTTATCGAACGGGCAGTTTAAATGAGATACTTAAGCAGTGATATGTCAAAATTTTTTCGTAAATATTTTGGATATGATAAAATCTAAGTGAGTATAAGAAAATGAAAGCGGGTGATGGTTCATGACAATGGAATTCGAAAAAATCTGGGTTTTGAAAATTTACACTGCTGAGGATGTTTATTATAATGATAAACCTCTTTTCAATGCGATAATTGCGGAAGCGAGAAAGCTGAAAATTGCCGGCAGTACAGTTTTTAAATGTATAGAAGGCTATGCCACTGAAATACGTGGCCTCGAAAGAAGGCCGCTTATTCGCTTTTCAGAACCAACTAATCTGCCAATAGTACTGGAAATCATTGATAAGAAGGAACAACTTGAATTGCTTTTGCCTTTTTTGGAAAAACATATGAAAACAGGTTTGGTTACCATTGAAGAACGTACCCGTCTGATTACGGACTATGTTCGTGAGATGCGAGGAACAAGTAAATAAGCTGAATAATTTTCTGTAAATTTGCGTATGATACATGTCCACGTATTGAGGACTTGCACGGAAAATGTTTTTGGCAATGTCTTTTTGCAACGCACAAATACATCTCTTGACCTTCACTGACATACTACTAAAAAATGACATATATACAATTTCGGTAAAAATACGTGTGCAAAACTGTAACTATTTGTGACTTTTTTGTAATATTGTAATGCTTTTAACAGCGTGCTATAATAATGAACGATTAGAGATGTGTGCATTACAAAAAAACAATAAAGGGGAAGATAGTTGTGAAAAAAATTCTATCGGTTTTATTGGCCTCGTCATTGGCAGTCGGTATGTTGACTGGTTGCGGTGGCGAAAAGAAGGATGCCGCAAAATCCGACGTAATCAAGATAGGTGTATTCGAACCATTAACAGGTGATAATGCAGCTGGCGGTGAATTGGAATTACGTGGTATCAAATTAGCTAACAAATTACATCCTGAAGTTCTTGGCAAAAAGGTTGAACTTGTTATAGCTGATAACAAATCCGATAAGGCTGAGGCTGCGTCTGTAGCAGCTCGTCTGATTGAAAAAGATAAGGTTAAAGTAATTATTGGTACCTATGGTTCCTCACTTGCCATGGCTGCCGGCAATATAGTTAAGGAAAATAAGATTCCTGCGATTGGTACAAGTTGTACTAACCCACAGGTGACAGCAAATAATGACTACTATTTCCGTGCTTGCTTCATTGATCCATTCCAAGGTACTGTAATGGCGAACTATGCATATAAGAATGGTGCCAGAAAAGTTGCAATTATTCAGGAAGTATCCAATGACTACGCTGTAGGTCTTGCTAAGTTCTTTAAAGAAGCATTCATTAAACTGACAGGAAATCCAGACAGCATAATTGAAGTTGCTAATTACCAAACTGGTGACAAAGACTTCTCCGCTATTTTAACCAATATTAAGGCTAAAAACCCGGATGCTGTATTTGCGCCTGGTAACTTCACTGAATCTGCATTGCTGATCAAACAAGCTCGTCAACTTGGTCTCACTGTTCCATTCCTTGGTGGTGACACTTGGGAAACTCAGGAATTTATTGATGTCGGCGGCAAAGATGTTGAAGGTGCAAGCCTTTCCACTGCTTTTGACCGTGAAAAAGCAACGACCGCAGAAGCTAAGAAATTCCTTGATGCTTATGTAAAAGAATACAAAGGAGAACCTTCTGCTCTTACTGCTTTAGCTTATGATGCTTATCTGATTGCTATTGATGGTATTAAACGCGCTGGTACTACTACTGATTCTGTGAAGATTCGTGAGGCTATTGCACAAACTAAAGATCTGGAAACTGTTACTGGCAAAACTACCCTCGATAAAAATGGTGATGCTATTAAAGCAGCAATAATTAAAACTGTTAAAGATGGCAAGTTCAAATATCTTGATTTTGTTGATGTGAAATAAATATCTTTTTGGCCTTAGTTATTACTTGTGCTTCCTTCCCAAGGGAAGGAAGCAATTCTTTTTTCAATTAAGTATGGTGGTGTAAATAATGGAATTTTTCCAAGCGATTTTTAATATGTCGTCTGCAAGTTTTGCCCAGCACATGGTGAACGGAATATCACTGGGCAGTTTGTATGCGATGATTGCCATCGGTTATACGATGGTTTATGGTATTTTGTTAATGATTAATTTTGCTCATGGTGACATCGTCATGATGGCTTGTTATTTTGCTTTCTTCGGTATTACTGTTTTTAAAATTCCCTGGTATCTTACATTTATAGGGGTTATCATTGCTACCGCACTGTTAGGTGTGGTTATTGAGCGTGCAGCTTATCGCCCATTGCGTGATGCACCAAAAAATTCTGTTCTAATTTCGGCTATCGGCGCATCCTTTTTGCTGGAAAACTTGGCGAATTATCTTTTCAGCGGCAGGCCTCTGCGTTTTCCTAATATTGAATTTTTATCGCAAAACATTGCTATTGGCGGCGTGCAAGTGCAGGCCATCAGCTTGGTTATACCGGTAGTGACTATAATCAGTCTCATTGTTTTGCTGCATATTGTTAATCATACTAAAATAGGTATGTCCATGCGTGCTGTGTCTAAGGACTATGAAATAGCACGTGTCATGGGTATTAATATTGATAATGTTATTTCTATAACTTTTGCGATTGGTTCTGCGCTGGCAGCCATCGGCGCTATTATGTGGGGTATACGTTATCCGGGTATTACGCCGATGCTGGGAGTAATGCCTGGTCTGAAATGTTTTATTGCGGCAGTTATTGGCGGCATCGGTAATATTAAGGGCGCTGTTCTTGGTGGTTTTATCCTTGGTTTGGGCGAAATTATCATTGTTGCCTTTTTCCCGCAGCTTTCCGGTTATCGTGATGCCTTTGCCTTTATCGTGCTGATTGTTATTCTGTTCTATAAGCCTACCGGCCTTCTGGGCGAGAAAACAACGGAGAAGGTGTGATCATGGCGAACAAAAGAAATCTAATACTTACAATCTTATTATTAATAGGCTGCTTTGCTCTTGCTTGGTATGTCAATTTTGAAACTGACTCTTACATACGCAGAATTGTCAATTTGTGTATGGTCTATGCGATTATTGGTCTCTCAATGAACCTCACGAACGGTTTTACAGGTCAATTTTCTTTAGGACAAGCGGGTTTTATGGCTATCGGTGCCTATGTTGTTGGTATTTTTACAGTACCTGTTGCCTTGCGTCCAGCAGTATTCTATGCGGCACCAATGAATCCATTGATTGCTGACATCTATATGCCGCTTTGGTTGGCACTAATTGTCGGTGGTTTATTGGCAGCATTGGTGGCTTTCTTGATAGGAACTCCTGTTTTGCGCTTGCGCGGCGATTATCTCGCTGTTGCTACACTAGGTTTTTCAGAGATTATCCGTATTGTCATTACTAATGCACAGACAATTACGAATGGTGCTCTCGGTATTAAAGATATTCCAACGCTTAATGACGTCAGATATATTTTTGTTTTTACTGCGGTAATTTTTATTTTTGTGGCTGCACTGGTCAATTCTTCCTACGGCAGAGCGTTTAAAGCCATCAGGGAAGACGAGATCGCAGCTGAAGCTATGGGGATTGATTTGTTCAAACATAAATGTCTGGCTTTTATGATTAGCGCTTTTTTTGCTGGTATTGGCGGTGGTCTCTATGGTGCTTTATTGGGCACAGTTGATCCGAAGAATTTCTTGTTTACTTTGACGTACAACTTCCTTTTGATTATAGTCCTTGGCGGTATGGGCAGTATTACCGGCAGCATGATTGGTGCTGTTCTTGTTACGGCTGGTCTTGAATTCCTGCGTGTTTTTGACGAACCGCTTGATCTGTTCGGCATGTCTATTCCTCTCTTCAGACCAGGATTCCGTATGGTTATATTCTCTGTTTTGCTGATGGTTCTCGTTCTCTTCTGGCGACACGGCATCATGGGTACCCGAGAATTTACATGGGACAAATTTATTGCATTCTGCAAGAACCCTTTCGGTTTTTTCGGACGGAAAGGAGCACGTAAGGCATGACAATTTTAAGAACTGATGGTATAACAATGCGGTTTGGTGGCGTTGTTGCCGTTAATAATCTGCAAATAGAAATTAATCAACATGAAATAGTGGCACTTATTGGACCTAATGGTGCAGGAAAGACTACTGCCTTTAATATGATAACAGGTGTTTATAAACCGACCAGTGGCGATGTTATTTATACTGACGCCTCTGGCGAAGACATCAAAATAACCGGCAGTAAGCCCAGCACGATTGCTAGATTGGGGATAGCGCGCACTTTCCAAAATATTCGTTTGTTTAAAGAACTTTCCGTTTACGAAAATGTTATGATTGCTAAACATCTACACCTGAAAGCAGACTTTATGTCTGCCGCATTGCATCTGCCGCATTATAATGCAGAACAACGTCGGGCAGAGAAGGAAGTTGAAGAACTTCTTAAAAAAGTCAACTTATGGGATTTGCGCGATGAGAAGGCTTTTTCTCTGCCTTACGGACAACAAAGACATCTGGAAATAGTACGTGCGTTAGCTACTAGCCCGAGATTACTTTTACTCGATGAACCTGCGGCCGGCATGAATCCGAAGGAAACGGACGAACTAACAGATTTTATCAGCCAGATTCGTGATGAATATGATTTGACTATTTTCATGATTGAGCATCATATGGATTTGGTCATGGGCATTTCTGATCGTATTTACGTTCTGGATTTTGGTCAGACGATTGCCAGTGGAACGCCTTTAGAAATTCAGAATAATGAGCGTGTTATCGCAGCTTATCTGGGGGTGGAAGAAGATGCTTGAAGTTAAAGAACTTGTAGTTTCCTATGGCGGCATCGAAGCTCTCAAGGGTATTTCTCTTAATGTACCTGACGGGAAAATCATCACTCTGATTGGTGCCAATGGTGCTGGCAAGAGCACCTTGCTGCGTACAATCATTGGTCTTGTGAAACCTCGGTCAGGCAAGATTTCTTATAATGAAAAGGAAATTACGTCTCTTAATTCTCAAAAAATAGTAACAACAGGTATTACCTTGGTGCCGGAAGGACGCCGTGTCTTTTCTAATCTCACTGTTCTGGAAAACCTGAAAATCGGAGCTTACATGCGTAACGATAAGGCAGAGATTGAAAAAGATATTGAATGGATTTATAGTATGTTTCCACGTTTGCAGGAACGTAACTGGCAATCGGCAGGAACGCTTTCCGGCGGTGAGCAACAGATGTTGGCAGTCGGTAGAGCCTTAATGTGCAGGCCAAAGCTGATTATGATGGATGAACCTTCACTGGGACTTGCTCCTTTAGTAATTAAAGATATTTTTCGTATTATTCAGGAAATCAACGCCAAGGGTATGACTATTTTGTTGATTGAGCAAAACGCCAATATGGCACTCAAAATTGCTGACTGGGCCTATGTTTTGGAAACAGGCAGAATTACTATGGAAGGTACCGGCAAGGAATTGCTGGAGAATCCACAAATCAGAGAAGCTTATCTTGGCAAGAAAAAGAAATAATAAACTTATGGCGGTTTCGTGAATGCGAAGCCGCTTTTTATTGCAACTTTGCGGAAAAAATAATAAGATAATAGAAAAAGAAGGACTGGAATACTAGGTGGCGAATTTGCAGCAAAAAATTGACATTGTTTTAGAACATAAAAAAATTATATTTGGTTTCATTTTCTTTCTTGCTGCTTTATATTTTCTTAATACGTCTTCTTGGGTGTTCCGTCCCCAGTCAGTTGATGATGTTCGTCGGTGGGTGGCTTCGTTTGGCTCCTTTGGACCATTGGTTTATATAGCGCTCTACGGCGTCAGACCATTTTTGTTTTTCCCAAGTCTGCTTTTGAACCTCAGTGCCGGTATTTTGTTCGGACCTTGGTGGGGAATCGTTTATCTGCTGATGGGAGGGTTGGCTAATGCCAGCGTCTGCTTCTGGTCAGCAAGATTGTTCGGGGCCCAAAAAAGTCTGCTCAAATGTTTTGGCGGTAATTGGGGTGAACGGCTTGACAAATATCTTTCTGATGACAGGGGATTTACTCGTATGCTGTGGCTCAGAACGGTGCCAATCTTTCCCTATGATCCGGTTAGTGTTGTTGCCGGCAGCAGCAGCATGAAATATGTGCCTTATGCCGCCGCTACAGTTGCAGGGATGTTTCCAGGCGCTATTGCCTATAATTTTCTCGCGGATTCTTTTGTTGGTAAAACTATTGGCATTTCGGGAGCTGTTTTAATTACCGTTATCGCCTTTGGCATACCTCTTTTGTGGTGGTATTTGAGTAATGAGCATAGAAGACTGTAGGGGAGATGCAAGAATATGAAAATTTATTTATGGCGGCATAACAAAACTTATCACAGCCATAGTATGATTCAGGAACCCTGTGTAAGCCAAGAGTTCTATCTTGACGCGATAGCGATTGTGGCTGCGAATAATTTGGAAGAAGCCTTGCTCAAACTAGCAGAGCAGAAACAAGGGTGGCGAGTTGAAGATTTGCGCAAGCTGGAACCTAAAGTTTTTTCTCTGGAAGAGGCAGAGATTATTTTTACTGATATCAGAGGTTAGAAAGAATAATTTTGTAAAGGTGGGTGAAATATCTTGGACAATACAACAGAGATGGAAATTAAGCTTTCTGCCAGCAAAGAAAGTTTAAAGAAACTATTAGATTCATCGCTTTTGAAAGCAGCAATGGTGCCTGATAGTCTGCAGGAAAAAGAACTGGAAAATTATTATTATGATACCGCAAGTTACAAGCTTTTTCATGAGGGTATTGCGTACCGCATCCGTAAGAGTGATGTAGGTTATGTTGCTACTATCAAAACCGATGACGCTTCTCAAAGCGGCTTTTCTGAAAGAAAAGAATACAATGTGCCAGTTGGAGAAATACTGCCAACCTTGGATGGCTTCGAAGAGCTTGGTTTAGCAGTTGATTTGAAGAAGCTGATAGCAGACGAAGAACTGCAGATATTGTTTAAGGTGTTGGTAAGAAGAGAAATCCGTCTATTGCAGATTACACCGGAAACCTTACTGGAAATGGCAATTGATAAAGGTAGTATTGTTGTCGGAAAGAACAAAGAAAAAATTGAGGAAATAGAATTTGAGATAGTTAAGGGCAGTAAAGGAGATTTATTTGAGTTCGTAGCAGCTCTGGCCGTCGAAGTTCCGCTTTTTATCGAACCGCGCAGCAAATTTAAACGTGGTATTGACTTATTATCCAATGGCTTTGACTATGCGGATATTGAAGAAAAAGGGGTAAAAATTGATAGGGGCGGCAATGTAGAAACAGAATTTAAAAAGCTAATTTATTATGATATAGGTGTAATCCTTGAAGCACAGAATGCTTTGCGTGATACAACAGGCTTGGAAGACGCTGACCGGATACTTTTAAATAGGGTCAAACGTTTGCGTGCTGTTGTCAATTTTATTAAACCATTAATTGAGCAGCGGGATTATGAATATTTTCATGAGCTGTTGATTGATATTGTTGAGCCTTTGCAGCAGCTCTATGTGTTGAAAAGATTTATGCGGCAGTGGGAGAAAGTATATAAGAAAACTGGTACAATACTGAAAAATAATGTCTTAACGGCACGTTTGGAAGAGCGCCGTTTAGAAATAATGCAGACAATAAAAACACAGATTGAAAGCGGTCTATATGCACGTGGTATGTTCAAAATGTTAGCTTGGACGGAAAACTCCCATTGGCAAGGGGCTGAGTTCATTCAGCTTGAACAATTTTCACTTTGCCGTTTCCGCGATTGGCATAAAAAATTGCTGGCATTTGAATTTACCAACGAGATGCTTGAAGAAGAAATGGCACGTGAGATGAGAAAAATCATTGAAGTTATGGTAATGGTACGTCGGAGTATTAAGATTGGTACGCTTGATAAACAAACTTTTGCATACATGAAAGATTTGTATCGACAGCTGAAAATTTTAAATTTTGATATTTATGGGCACAAAGATATTCTTGCTTTCCTGCATGGCAGCAACAGCAGAGTGCTCTACCGTGATGCAGGTCTTTTGATTGGCTGGCGCCTGTCTGAAATGCCAGGAGCGTGGCGCAAGGTGCAAAAAAGCTGGTCGAGATTGTTGTCCGCACTTAAAAATAAAAATAAAGAATAAATAAATAGCCGTTCCGCCTTTTTGGCGGCACGGCTATTTATGCTTTCATACACAGGTGATAAATATCATATGGTGATAATCAGGCCCAGAATGTTTAGAACAGGGGAAGACAATAAAGCGGTTGCAATGCCGACTAGTGCAATTGCGAGACTGCCGATAGCGACCTGCAGGCTGCTTTTAGGAATACAGGTACTGACGCCGAGCGCATGGCTGGAAGCCCCTATTGCCAGGCCAATTGCGATATCTCTCTTAACTCCGCAGATGGAAAGTATCTTATGAGCGCACATCGCACCGAAGATTCCGGCAAAAATAACGCAGGCAGCAGTCAGAGGCGGTATGCCGCCGAGACCTGCCGAAATATCCATCGCAATAGGTGTCGTAACGGATTTCGGTATCAGAGACAAAAGAACTTGATGGGAAGCACCAAATAATTTTGCGCACAGTGTTATTGAAATAATACCGGACAAGGTTCCTACGAGCACACCGCTCAGTAAAATTTTATAATGCTGGCGCAAAATCTTAAAATTACGCACAAGCGGCAAAGCCAGCGCAATGGTTGCGGGGCCTAGCAGAAAATTAATTATTGAACCGCCAACGGCATATTGTTCGTAAGTAAAGACGTGCGTAAAGTTTATGACGGCAATCAGAATTGCACAGGCAGTCAATAGCGGCGGCAGAAAGGTAATGTTAAAACGTTCAACTATCCGTTCGCCGAATTTGTAAGCAATCAAGGTAACCGTTAAACCAAGAAGAGGTGAATTAAGCATTATTTCCGGAATCATTTTTTCGCCTCACTTCTTTTAAGCAGATAATCGACGGTAAGCCCTGTAACGACCATAATAATAACAGAGGTAATAATTATGGTTGCGAATATAGCGATACTTTCTTTAAGAATTATGCCGGCGTAGAGCAGGATGCTGACACCTGCGGGTACAAAGAGGATCCCCATTTTCTCCAGCAGCAATGAGCAGGTATCTTCAACTGTTGAAATACGTACAACTTTTAGCAGCAGCAAAAGAGCAAGGATAATCATGCCGAGCAAAGCCGGTGGAAACTTTATACCTAGTGTTCCGATGAAGATGGTACTGATGAATTGAATAAGCAGTATATAGGCAAAGCCTGTTAATAGTGAACTAGTAGTCAAAATTTATCCCTTCTTTTTAAGAATATGTAATATTTTGGCATGCAAAGCAAGCGTTGTCAAGACAAAGTGTTCAAAAATACTATTTGACTTTTTGACCTTTTAGCCTTAGAATAAAAAAAGAAAACCTTCTTCTATCGAATCCAAGACCGTTATTGCTGGCTAAAGCGATGATGAAGGAAGAAGAGGGAAGAATAAAAAAAACAAAAATTCTGAATAAAAATTAGCTTTGCGGAGGTGTAAAAGTTATGAAAGAAGAGCGTTACAGTGATGAAGTAAAAACATTGTTGGAAGCTGCCCAGCAGCAGGCGGTTATGAACTATAACCAAGAGTTGAACACAGTTCATCTTCTGGCTTCTTTGTGCGGTCAGGAGGGTTTTTTTAAGTTTTTGCTGCAAAGCTTAAAAATTGATGAAAAGGCTTTTACGCAGGAAGCAAAAGATTTACTGCGTAAAATACCACAGGTCAAAGGTCAGGATGCCTTGCGTATGAGTATGGGATTGGCTCGTGTTTTTGGTCTGGCGGAAAAAGAAGCCGGTGAAAATGAGATAAATATTGCTAACCTGGTGGGAGCCTTGGTAGAGGACGGCGATAGTGATGTCGTTGCCTTGTGCAAAAAATATGGTATAGATAAAAAGAAAGTGAAGGCCTTATATATGCAGTATGTCAGTGGTAAGGGTGACGAAGAGAACCAGAAGACTTTGGAAAAATACGGGCAGGATTTAACGGAGAAAGCACGTAAAGGTGATCTCGATCCTGTTATCGGCCGTGATGAAGAGATTCGTCGGACCATTGAAATATTATCCCGCCGCAAAAAGAATAATCCGGTGCTGATTGGTGAGCCTGGTGTAGGTAAGACAGCAATTGTTGAAGGCCTGGCCCGTCGTATTGTTTCTGGTGATGTACCGGAAATGTTAAAGAACAAGATGCTTTATGCCCTTGATTTGGCCTCTTTGGTTGCAGGCGCCAAATTCCGCGGCGAATTTGAAGAACGTTTAAAGAAGGTTTTGAAAGCGGTTTCCGATTCTTCAGGTCAGATTATCATGTTCATTGATGAACTGCATACCGTGGTCGGGGCAGGAGCTGCGGAAGGTGCCATGGATGCCGGTAATATCCTGAAACCAATGCTGGCACGCGGTGAACTAAGATGCATCGGTGCTACTACTTTGAATGAATATCGTAAGTACATTGAAAAGGATAGCGCGTTGGAGCGAAGATTCCAGCCAGTCATGGTTAAACAGCCGAGCGTTGAAGATACTATTTCTATTTTGCGTGGCTTGAAGGAAAGATATGAAGTGCACCATGGGGTGAGAATTAAAGATGCAGCGCTTGTGGCGGCGGCAGTTTTATCCGACCGTTATATCAATGACCGGTTCTTGCCGGACAAAGCCATTGATCTGGTTGATGAAGCATCGGCACGTCTACGTACTGAGATAGATTCGCTGCCGGCTGAACTTGATGAAAGCAAACGCCGTATCTTGCAGTTGGAGATAGAGGCTCAGGCACTTAGCAAGGAAAGTGATCCGCAGTCGAAGGAAAGAATGAAGAAACTGGAAGAAGAACTGACAGAGCTCAAAAAAGCTAATGAGGAACTTACTGCCCGCTGGGACCGTGAAAAAGCAGGCATTGCCAAAGTGCGAGAAGTAAAGCGCGAAATTGATGAAGTAAAACAGGAAATGGAAACCGCAGAACGTGACTATAACCTGAATAAACTGGCTGAACTTAAATATGGCCGGTTGCCTGATCTGGAGAAAAAGCTGGCAGAATTGGAATCCGGTAAAACTGGCGGCGATGGTGAGGTTTTGCTGAAAGAAGAAGTGGACGAGGACGATATTTCCAAAGTCGTAAGCACCTGGACAGGCATTCCTGTACAAAGACTGCTTGAAGGTGAACGCGATAAGCTTGTGCATTTGGAAGAGATTTTGCACAAACGCGTTGTTGGTCAGGATGAAGCTATTAAGGCAGTAAGTGAAGCAGTTGTGCGTGCGCGCGCCGGTATCAAGGATCCTGCGAGACCAATCGGTTCCTTCATCTTCCTCGGCCCTACGGGTGTCGGCAAGACAGAATTGGCTAAGGCTTTGGCTGAAGTTCTCTTTGACGACGAACGCAACATGATACGTATTGATATGAGTGAATATATGGAAAAACATACAGTATCTCGTTTGATTGGCGCACCTCCTGGTTATGTAGGGTATGAAGAGGGCGGGCAGCTGACAGAAGCTGTCAGACGTCATCCTTATGCTGTAATTTTGTTGGACGAAATTGAAAAGGCGCATGCAGACGTTTTTAACGTGCTTTTGCAGGTGCTTGATGATGGGCGTCTGACAGATGGACAAGGCCGTAATGTTGACTTTAAAAACACTTTGATTATTATGACCAGCAACCTTGGCTCTGCTGATATTCTTAAGAAACAGGGGCAAGTATCCCGTGAAGAAATCCAAAATCTCTTGATGAATTTCTTCCGCCCTGAATTCTTGAACCGTGTTGATGACATCGTAGTTTTCCATGCTCTTGGACAGGGACAGATTAAAGATATTGTAAGACTGGTGCTGGATGAACTTGGTGAACGCCTGAATAATCAACTCGAACTCAAACTTTCTTATACTGAGGAAGCCGTTGAATACTTGGCGGCAGCTGGTTTCGATATCTCGTTTGGTGCAAGACCGTTGAAACGTTTGATTGTTCATACTGTGGAAACAATCCTTGGTAAGAAAATCGTCGCTGGGGAAATTAAAAACGGCGAAAGCATCAAGGTTGTTTTGAAGAATGGTAATATTGATTTGGAAAAGTTAAGCTAGTTTCTAAGGGGGGCGGTTCATTGAAACCGCCCCCCTTTCAAGTTATAATAATTAATAGATAATGGCAGCAATTTGAGGAGGTAAAAGCATGGGGAAAAAGATACTCATCATCGGCGGTGTTGCAGCTGGCATGAAAACAGCTTCCAGGTTGCGCAGACTAGACAAAGAAGCGGAAATTATTGTCTTGGAGCGCGGCAGTGAGGTAAGTTATGGAGCTTGTGGTTTTCCGTATTATATAGGCGGTGATGTTGAGAATTTTTGCTGTTTTACAAATAGTGCTCAAGGTGTTCGCGATGCAGCTTTTTTTGAAAAAGTAAAGGGCGTAGAAGTTTTAATTCGTCATGAGGCAACAGCAATCAATCGTAATGAACATACCGTAACTTATCTCAACAGAGATACTGGTGAAACAAAAGTATTACCTTATGATAAATTGGTTTTAGCTACTGGTTCTACACCGGCACAATTACCAATTCCTGGTGCGAATTTGTCTGGCGTGCATAATTTTTGGTTTCCATGGGATGTGCATGCAGTAAAGAAAGCAATGACAGAAAACAGAATTACTGACGTTGTGGTAGTTGGTGCCGGTCTGGTTGGCATGGAATTGGCAGAAGCTTTCCACAAACAGGGCTTAACCGTGAGTGTTGTTGAAATGCAGGACAGAATGTTGCCACAAATGTTAGATAAAGAACTGGCTGACTTATTAAAAAAATCGGTGCTGCAAGCTGGCATAAACCTTTATCTAAACGAAAAAACTACAGCAATAGAAGGAGAAATAAAGGTTACTGCTGTCAAAACGGATAAAAGGCTTATCCCAGCCCAGATGGTTGTAGTCGCCGTAGGCGTCAGACCCAACATTGAATTAGCTCGAGAGGCTGGCATTAGTATTGGACCAAGTGGTTGTATCGCTGTCAATGAATATCTCCAGACCAGTGACCCGGATATTTATGCTGGCGGTGATTGTGCGGAAAATATCAATATTATCAGCAAGGCTAAATTGTTCACGCCAATGGGCTCTACAGCAAACAAGCACGGGCGTGTTATCGCCGATAATATAGCCGGCGCTGAGGTCAAATATCCTGGTATTCTCAATACGGCTATTTGTCAGGTTCTTAATTGGCAGGCAGGTAGTACTGGGTTAAATGAGACTAGCGCCAGAAAAGCAGGTATTGAATTCGAAGCGGTTGTAGTTCCTGGCTTTGACCGTCTTGGCTATATGCCGGGAGCAAATCGTTTGATATTGAAGTTATTGGCAGAAGTTGGCACGCATCGCGTAATAGGTGTTCAGGCTGTCGGTACAGGTGGTGTTGACAAACGTATTGACGCTATTGCGACGGCTATGTCTTTGGGCGCGCGGGTCGAAGAGCTCAGCAATATTGATTATGGGTATGCACCGCCATTTAATGGACCAATTGATAATATCTCTACTGCTGCCAACGTATTGATGAATAAATTGGCTGGCAGGCTGCGCAGCATTAACCCAAAGGATTTCCAAAAGATTAAAGGTAATCCACTCTATACATTGGTTGATGTGCGTACACCTGGTGAGTATGCTGCCAATAGAATTGCTGGCTGCGCTCATATCGTGAATCTGCCTTTAGACAAGCTCCGCAGTGAAGCTGAGCAAGTTTTCGCTGACAAGAAAGCAAGACTTGTCTGCTCTTGTCAGATTGACTTGCGCGGTTATGAAGCAGAAACTATTATGCGCGCTCTTGGTTATGAGAATGTGCAAAGTCTTGAAGGTGGTATGAGTGCTTGGCCATATGAAACAGAAGGGGACAACACTCAATAAGTTCACAAAAATATCATAAAATTAGTTGCCGTCAGATGGACTCCGGTGCTATCGTCGGCAACTTTTTATTTTGCTTGAAAGCCGCATGAATACTTCATGTAATAACAATGCTGCTAAAGATCTAATTAAAATAACGCCCTTGCAGGAAAGACAATTAGGCAAGACGTTATGGTGATTGAATCGGCAGGTATTTAAGAAAAAAAATAGAATAATAGAAAGTGGGTAGTTGTGTTACCGAACAATAAAGGTAAGCAAGGGAATGATTAGAGTGATTATTGGCGTGGGCTGCGACTTTGTAGAAGTTGCAAGAATAAAAAAAGCAATTGAAAATCCTCGCTTTATTCAAAAAGTCTACACGCCGGCAGAGATTGAATACTGTTTGGCACGTGGGAAACAACAGGCGATGAGTTTTGCGGCTCGTTTTGCTGCTAAGGAAGCTGCTGCCAAGGCTCTCGGCACAGGTTTTCGCAATGCGAGTATGCAGGATGTGGAAGTGAGTAAAGATGAACTTGGCAAGCCAATCATAAAACTCTCAGGTAGTTTTCAGGAAAGAGCTAAAAACTTAGGATGCAAATATTTTCATGTGTCTTTAAGCCATACTAAAGAATACGGTTTGGCTCAAGTTATTTTGGAAGGTGATTAAGATATGAAGTTGTTTTTAGCTGAGGAAATGAAACAAATAGACGCTGCAACCACAAAAGAATTTGGTTTGCCAGGATTGCTTTTGATGGAAAACGCTGGACGAGCGATAGCAGCTACGGCTGAAAGTATCCTGGAAGATTGTAATAATAAGAGAATAGTAGTATTTGCCGGCAAGGGGAACAATGCTGGCGATGGTTTTGCAGCTGCAAGAACTTTGCTGAACAGGGGTGCTCGGGTTACAGTGGTTTTACTGGCTGAACCAGCTGCTTACAGCGGTGATGCGCTGGTGCAGTTAGAAGTACTGCAAAAATGTAATCTATTTTTATTCATATTAAGAACAGAACAGGATTGGGATAAAGCAGCGATTGCCGGCGAGTTGGCAGATCTTGTTATCGACGGCTTACTAGGAACAGGGTTTCACGGTGAACTCAGCCCTGATTTTGCGCGTGCCGCAGAATTAATTTCTAGTTTAGCAGCACCTGTTTTAGCTATTGATATTCCTAGCGGTGTTGAACCCGATACGGGTAAAGCGGCGCGAAGTGCCGTCAAGGCTGATGTTACTGTGACGCTCGCAGCACCGAAACCTGGTTTATACTTATATCCGGGAGTTGAACACGCAGGCGAAATTATGGTAGCAGAGATTGGCATTCCAACTGCACTTCTTTCTTCGTCATACAGTAAAAATGAGCTGATAACGCAAAGCTTGGCTAAAGAAAAACTACCATTAAGACAAGGCAATGCTCATAAAGGAATGGCAGGGCACATTGCCATTTTAGCAGGTTCCCCCGGTTTTACAGGAGCCGCAGCTCTTTGCAGTTATGCTGCTGTGAAAGCAGGCGCAGGGTTGGTAACTTTGCTAACTTCTTTAAGTTCACAAAATATTTTGGCAGCAAAACTAAACGAAGTTATGGTACAGGGCTTGATTGAACGTCTGCCTGGTGTTTTAGGCGGCGGAGCTGTTGGTGATGTTCGTCACTGGCTGGAAAAGAGCGATGTTTTAGCTGTTGGTCCCGGCCTAGGCACTTCAGAAGCCACTAAAGAGGTTATCCGGGATATTTTGCAGGGATGCAGCAAACCAGTAGTAATTGATGCCGATGCCCTGACAGCATTAGTTGGACATACGGAAATATTGAGCAACATGAAATGTCCAAGGATTATTACGCCGCATCCTGCAGAAATGGGCAGGTTAATCAATGTTACTGCGGCTGATGTAGATGCCCAGCGTCTTGCGCTTGCTTCTCGATATGCCGTAGAATGGCAGACTGTGGTAGTTCTGAAAGGTGCACCTACTGTAGTTGCTGTACCTGATGGTGTTACCTATCTCAACACAACCGGCAACGAAGGTATGGCAACAGGTGGTTGTGGGGATGTTCTGACAGGTATAATTGCCGCGTTGCTTGGACAAGGACTTTCTACAGCTGATGCGGCAGTGTTAGCGGTTTATCTTCATGGGCTAGCGGGCGATTTAGCCGCTGAGAATGGGAAAATAGGCTTGGTTGCTGGCCAAATTAGTGAAGCTCTTCCTCGCGCCATACAAAAGGTGGAGGAAGAATGATGAAGATAGAAGTAACTATTGACAGGTTCGAAAGAACAAAAGCAGTGTTGCTTTATGGCGCAGATGGAACAAGCATTAATTGGCCAAGAGAATTATTGCCGGAAGGCTTACAGGAAGGTGATGTTCTTTCTGTAAACATCAAGAAAGATGATAAAGCCACGCAAAAAGCTCTGAAAAAGACGGAAAACCTTCTTCGCGAGCTGCTGCAGCAGACATGAATTATTTACAAGTGGCATAACCGGTGTTAGAATTTATGTACATGAAGTCCGAAAAGAGGTGAGTCCGAATTGCTGAAAAACTTTTTGTTTTTTTTGATTTGCTTGTTTAGTTTTACTTTTAATATGATAGCAGAAGCGTCAGGAACAGAAATTACTGCTTTGCATTGGGGTGTGAGCAAAGAGAATGTATTTCGGGTAGTTTTGGACTGTACCGGACCGACAGAAGCTAAGGCTGTACTTAAAGATGATTCTTTGTCGGTTTCTGTAGAGGGGGGCTTGAAACCTTATGTTTCAAAAGACTATAGGGTGAAAAGCGATACTGTTGACCATGTACAGCTACAGGCCACGGGAGCAAAAACGTTGTTGCAGTTGCCTTTAACACGTAAATTAGCAACTAATGACTATAAAATTTTTGTATTAAAGAAAGATCCTGTTACCAAGAGACCTGACAGAATTGTCATTGACATTGCTAATAGCAATACTAAGTTTAAACCAGTAACCAATACGGTGGCAGTTAAACAAGATAAACCGATAAAACCAACCTTTGAAATAGGCGGCGGTATTAAGGGGAAGATGATTACACTTGACCCTGGACACGGTGGAACCGACCCAGGAGCGATTGGTAAGCAAGGAACGAAAGAGAAGGATATTACTTTAAAAATTGCATTTAAACTGCGCGATTATCTGCTTGATAAGGGCGCACGGGTTTCAATGACGCGTACTAATGACAAAGATGTTTATGGACCTGATGCTACTGACGCTCAGGAACTCCAGGCCCGTGTTGATGTTGCCCAGACTAATGATGCAGACTTGTTTGTCAGTCTGCATTGCAATGCTTCTACCAATCGTAATGTAGGCGGCATGTCATCTTATTTCTTCCCCAAGACGGACTATGATCAAATTGCTGCAGCGTCTATTCAGGACGATTTGACCAAGAAATTCGGCCTTGATGATTTAGGTGTGCGTCAGGCTTCTTTCTATGTAAATAAAAGGAGCAGTATGCCGACGGTTTTGGTAGAGATGGCTTTTATCAGTAATCAAAAAGAGGAAAAACTTCTCCGTAGCAACTGGTTCCAAAATAAAATGGCGAAAGCGATTGCCGACGGTATAGAAGATTATTTTGCAGCAACCGGAGGTGGTCAATAATGAAGTGGTATAAGTGCCTCTTGGCACCGCTTTTGATTTTATGTTTTTTAGCAAGTGGTTGTACTTCGCCTAAAACGCAAGAAAAACAGGTTGCGCAGCCAGTTAAGGAGCAAAGCTTTGTAGTATATAGGGTTACAGGTTCAGAACAAGGCTACCTGGTGCCGGAAAAATATACGATTAAAGATAATGGCAAGCCCATAGCTGAAAATGCCTTGCGTACTTTGGTTGAATCCAAACCACAGAACAGTAAATTAATAAACATTTTCCCGGCTGATACCAAAGTCCTTGGCTTGAATATTAAGGATGGTATTGCTGCTGCTGACTTCAGCAAAGATATTAAAAAAATTGGCGGAGGTTCTTACAGAGAATTAATGCTCACAGGAGCAATCGTCAATACCTTAACGGAATTCCCTGAAATTAAAAAGGTGCAGATACTCGTAGAAGGTAAAAAAATCGTAAGCTTGAATGGTCATATGGACCTGACAGATCCGCTTGCACGTGATATCAGTTTGTTAAGCGCATCACAGAAAACTAAGACTAAATAATCAGAAAAAAGCATCTATGTCATAAGACATAGATGCTTTTGCTATTTCTGACAACTATTTTTAATTCTTCTTACGTGCCGTTTGTAAATATTCTTCAACAATTTTAACTGCACAATAGTCGCCGCACATTGAACATGCTTCGTCATCAGTTTTGTTTTTTTCAGAACGATAACGCTGAGCTTTGATAGGGTCAATGGCAAGTTTTATTTGCTCCGGCCAGTTAAGCTCTTTACGGGCTTTCGCCATTTTCAAATCCCACTCCAGGGCACCTGGAACGCCTTTGGCGATATCAGCAGCATGAGCAGCGATGCGTGTGGCAATTACGCCTTCACGAACATCGTTGATGTCAGGTAATCCCAGATGCTCAGCAGGAGTGACATAACAGAGAAAATCGGCACCGGCCGCACCCGCCAAAGTTCCGCCAATGGCTGAGGTAATGTGATCGTAACCGGGGGCGACATCTGTTACAAGTGGTCCGAGTACGTAGAAGGGAGCGTTTTTGCAAAGACTTTTCTGCAATTGGATATTAGCTGCAATCTGATTGTATGGCACATGTCCAGGACCTTCAACCATTACTTGCACGCCTTTTGCCCAGGCACGATCGGTTAATTCACCTAGATTGATTAGTTCCTGTATTTGGGCTCTGTCCGTGGCATCGGCAAGGCAGCCAGGTCTTAACCCGTCCCCGAGACTGATAACAACGTCGTATTTTGCGCAGATATCAAGAATTTCATCATAGTATTCATAGAGTGGGTTTTCCTGATCATTGTGAAGCATCCAGCCTGTAATAAAAGAGCCGCCGCGGCTGACCACATCCATTACACGGCCTTCAGAAAGCAAAGCCTTTAAAACGTTACGATTGATGCCGCAGTGAATGGTCATGAAATCAGCACCATCCTTGGCCTGCTGTTCAATAACGGCGAATAAATCTTCTTTTGTCATATGTACAACGGCACCGTGTTTTTTAATAGCTTCTACCGTAGCCTGATAAATAGGTACGGTGCCGACCATGACGGTGGACGCTTCAATGATTGCTTTGCGTGAAGCTTCAATATTGTCACCTGTGCTAAGATCCATAACTGCATCGGCACCGGCTTCAATAGCTGCGGCGAGCTTCAGTAGTTCAGGCTGTGGGTCTGGATAAGAACTGGAAGTGCCAATATTAGCGTTGACTTTGGTTGTCAGACCTTTGCCGACACCACTGGGACTAAGGTTTTTATGATTGGGGTTGGCGCAGATGGCGATAGTGCCTTCCGCGACCCCGGCACGGATGGTTTCTGCCGGTAGATTTTCTTTGGCTGCGACCGTGCGCATTGTTTCTGTAATAATACCTTGGCGAGCGGACTGCATTTGTGTAAGCATATTTTACTCTCCTTTGTGATAAATAAAATAACCGTTTCCGAGATAATGGAAACGGCTGGAAGAAACAGAAAAGATGCCACTTCCCTCCGCCGGCATTATCCGGAAATCAGGTTCCAAGGGTCGACAGGTTGTCTCTCAGCGTTTAGGCTCCCCTAGTGGATACATATCATATTTGACTAATACAAGTCTAACAAAATAATTAGAGAAATACAATGACCAAAAAGCAAATCTATAATATAATTAAAATTGACGGATAAAGATTTCGTTGTTGTGACCAAGTATTGAAATTTCAAAAAGTTTACAAAACATGCTTTTTAGTATATACTAAATAAGCATAAGTGTACCCTGCATTTGCCCAGCGAACTTTTTGACCGTCTGGTTGTTAAAGTATTTGTTTTTACAAATTTTGGCAGAAGTAGGCTATTTTAAATTAGAGAGAAAGATGAGGGAATCAACATGGCAAAAATGAAAACTATGGATGGTAATACCGCCGCTGCATATGTATCTTATGCTTTTACTGATGTTGCCGCGATTTATCCAATTACACCGTCGTCACCAATGGCGGAAGTTACCGATGAATGGGCAGCTCAGGGCAAGAAGAATCTTTTTGGACAGACAGTAAAAGTCATGGAAATGCAGTCTGAGGCCGGTGCCTCAGGAGCCGTACATGGATCTCTGCAGGCAGGAGCCTTAACGACAACTTATACTGCTTCGCAAGGTCTGCTCCTAATGATTCCTAATATGTATAAAATGGCTGGTGAACTCTTGCCGGCTGTTTTCCAGGTTTCAGCACGTGCGTTGGCAGCCAGTTCTCTTTCTATTTTTGGTGATCATCAGGATGTTATGGCCACCCGTCAGACTGGTTTTGCACTTTTAGCAGAGGGAAGCGTTCAGGAAGTAATGGACTTGAGTGCTGTAGCCCACTTATCTGCAATTAAAGGACGTATTCCTTTTGTTAACTTCTTTGATGGTTTCAGAACTTCGCACGAAGTACAAAAAGTAGAAGTAATGGAATATGAAGCATTAGAAAAACTTCTTGATAAGGAAGCGGTTGCAGAATTTAGGGCTCGCAGTCTAAACCCTGATAATCCGGTGACTCGCGGTACTGCTCAAAATCCTGATATATATTTCCAAACTCGTGAAGCTGTAAATTCTTACTATGAAAAATTGCCTGAAGTAGTAGAACATTATATGAATGAAATCAGCAAAATAACAGGCCGTAAATATGGTCTCTTCAACTACTACGGTGCACCTGATGCTGAGCAGGTAATTGTTGCTATGGGTTCAGCTGCTGAGGCTATTCAGACAACGGTTGAATATTTGAATGATAATGGTGCGAAAGTAGGGCTTTTAGTTGTTCATCTTTATCGCCCATTTTCGGCTAAACATTTCTTGGCTGCGCTTCCTGCAACCGTTAAGAAGATTGCTGTTTTAGATCGAACTAAGGAACCTGGTGCTTTCGGAGAGCCTCTGTATCTTGATGTGTGCAGCGCATATTATGCCCAATCAACCCGTCCACTCATTGTTGGTGGCCGTTATGGCTTAGGCTCAAAAGATTTGACTCCTTCTGATGTGTTAGCTGTCTTTGCTAACCTTGACCAATCAGAACCTAAAAATAATTTTACAGTAAGTATTGTCGATGATGTTACCGGCAACTCACTCGCTGCTACGCAGGAACTCGATACAACGCCTAAGGGAACTAAGAGCTGCAAATTCTGGGGACTTGGTTCAGACGGTACTGTCGGTGCCAATAAGAGTGCTATCAAGATTATCGGTGACTATACCGACATGTATGCCCAGGGGTATTTCTCTTATGACTCCAAAAAATCTGGTGGTATTACAGTATCACATCTGCGTTTCGGACACGAACCGATTCGCGCGCCATACCTGATTAACTATGCTGATTTTGTAGCTGTTCATAACCAATCATATGTAGATAAATATGATGTTTTGGCCGGCTTGAAGAAAAATGGTACTTTCCTGTTGAATTGCCGTTGGACTGCTGAAGAATTGGAAGCAAATCTGCCGGCCGCTATGAAACGCTATATTGCCAAAAACAATATCAATTTCTATATTATTGATGCCGTTAAAATCGCTGAGGAAATTGGTCTGGGCGGCCGCATCAATATGATCATGCAATCAGCATTCTTTAAATTAGCTGATATTATTCCAGTAGAAGACGCGGTTAAATATTTGAAAGAAGCTGTTGATCATTCTTATGGTTTAAAGGGCCAGTCCATTCTCAACATGAACTATGCCGCTATTGATAAAGGTGTTGACGCGATTATTAAAATTACAGTGCCTGCTGCCTGGGCAGAAGCTGTTGGTGCAGAAGCTGCTGCCAGTGGT
Organism: Acidaminococcaceae bacterium; assembly: GCA_050256135.1. GTDB lineage: Bacteria > Bacillota > Negativicutes > Acidaminococcales > Acidaminococcaceae > RZYP01. Next base: position 26,865 of record JBFWIF010000006.1, read on the forward strand.
TTAATAAATGATTTTGCTAAAAACATTTTGGAACCGATGAACAGGATGGAAGGCGATAAACTGCCTGTCAGCGCTTTCCAAAAACATGCTGATGGTACTTTCCCCTCAGGAACTTCCGCTTATGAAAAACGCGGTATCGCTATTAACGTGCCGGAATGGCAGATTGACAACTGTATCCAATGTAATCAATGCGCCTTTGTTTGTCCGCATGCTGCTATCCGCCCTGTTTTGGCTACTGCTGAAGAAGTTGCTGCAGCTCCGGCTGGTTTTACGGCTAAACCTGCTATCGGTGCTAAAGATTTGCAGTTCCGCATTGCTGTTTCTGTTTTGGATTGTGCAGGTTGCGGTAACTGCGTACAGGTTTGCCCTGCTAAGGAAAAAGCAATTGTCATGAAGCCGCTGGGATCGCAAATAGAACAAGTTCCGCTGTGGAATTATGCTATTGATACTGTAACAGTCAAACCAAACCCAATGAATAAGAAAACAGTTAAAGGCGTTCAATTTGAACAACCTTTACTGGAATTCTCCGGCGCTTGTGCAGGCTGTGGCGAGACTCCTTATGCCAAGCTTGTTACCCAGTTATTCGGCGATCGCATGATGATTGCCAATGCAACAGGTTGCTCTTCCATCTGGGGAGCCAGCGCTCCGTCTATGCCTTACACGAAGAATTGCAAAGGTCATGGTCCTAGCTGGGCAAATTCCTTGTTCGAGGATAATGCTGAATATGGTTTGGGTATGTTCCTAGGTGTTAAACAATCCCGTGAACGCGTTGAGTATTTGGTCAAAGAAGCAATTCAGCTACCAGTCAGCGCTGAACTGAAAACGGCTATGGAAGAATGGCTTGCTAATGCTAACGAAGGCGAAGGCACACGTGAACGAGCTGAAAAACTGGGAACTTTACTGGCTGCCGAGAAAGCTGGTCAGCCTTTACTCGAAGAAATTGCAGAGAATAGCAGATTCTTTGTTAAACGTTCTCACTGGATCTTCGGTGGTGATGGCTGGGCTTACGACATTGGTTACGGCGGCCTGGACCATGTGCTTGCTTCCGGTGAAGACGTCAACGTGCTGGTCTTTGATACTGAAGTATATTCCAATACCGGCGGTCAGTCTTCCAAATCAACACCAACAGCTGCTATCGCCAAGTTTGCTGCCAGCGGCAAAAAGACCAAGAAAAAAGACCTTGGTATGATGGCAATGAGCTATGGCTACGTGTATGTTGCACAAATTGCTATGGGTGCAGATAAGAATCAGACTTTGAAAGCGATTGCTGAAGCAGAAGCTTATCCAGGACCATCCCTGATCATTGCTTATTCACCATGTATCAACCATGGCTTGAAGAGCGGTATGGGTACAAGCCAGCTGGAAACTAAGAAAGCTGTTGAGTGCGGTTACTGGGCAATGTACAGATTCAATCCTGCTCTGAAGGAAAAAGGTGAGAATCCGTTTATTCTTGATTCCAAAGAACCAGTAGCAGATTTCCATGAATTCCTGATGGGTGAAGTTCGTTATGCTTCCCTCAAAAAACAATATCCGGAAACAGCAGAAGCATTGTTTGCTAAAACTAAAGCTGATGCTATGGAAAGATTAGCCAACTACAAACGTCTGGCAGGAAAAGAATAAATTTAAGTAAAAATCACAAGAAAAATAATTGTACCCCGCAACCATAATTATGGATGCGGGGTTTTTCTGTCTTGCAGAAGGTTGATGTTTTATACGCAACCAATACAGAACGGAGTTTTTCTCATAAATTAAAAGAAAAAAGTCCATGTTTGGAGCACATTGTATATTAAACATAATTGTTCACGGACGAAATCAATCATTCACGAAACAGTCTGAAGATTTGTTATTGTCAGATAGTATAATGTTTTCAATAAGTTTGATATGAATAGAGTTCGTCGTTTTCAGATATTGGTAGAAGGTATTTAGCTGTTAAAACCTGCGATTAGGCAGTTTTTATGATTGATGGAATTCAATTTTGAAAATAGGAGGGGAAAACTCAAACTAACAACATTTAAAATCCATAAAAGTTTGGTTTAAGGAAGAAAAAATCAAATTAAAAGGGGTGTTTTAATGTCTTCTATTAAGAAAAAAAGAATTCTGGCCGCCATTTTGTGTGCAAGCACGATGGCAGCTTTTTATCAACCATTACCAGCGGCAGCCTATAGTTCAGGACTATCTTCTACAGATACTGTTACTTCATTATCATGGTCAGAGGGTGTAGGTGGCGCTATCTATGATCAAACTCAATCCATAACTCAAGTATCACGTCTTATTTCGGCTGGAAATAATGTTACTATTAACGGCGTTACCATGACAGCTACAGATTATAATGATGGATATTCTACTTGGACTACTTATTCAACAAATATAGATGGCTCTTTAACGGTTGATAGCCTCGATGCAGGGTCAGGAACAATTAAAACGACAGGTTTAGTAAGCGCTGGTTCAATCAGCACAACTTACGACGCAACAATAGGTCGCTATCTTACGGTTAATGGTGCTACAGACATTAATAGTACGCTTGATGTATCCGGTAACACCACATTGGGAGGCACACTTACCGTGACAGGATCACCGCAATTGGGCGGTGTTGTAGTTGCGAATAATCAGATTGACAACACAATCTCCGGTGCTGGTCTGGTTGTCGAAGGTGTAAGTATTGCTAATGGTGTGGTCTCTGGCGCTACGCGTGTACAAGCTACAACAATTACTGATGGTACCATTAGTATTAGTGCTGGTGATATTACAGGTATTAATGATATTGACGTTACTGGTAATATCTCGACTGGCAGCGGCGATATAACAACTACCAATGGTAAAGTCATCGTTGGCAGTGGCTCTGACCTGACTACAATTGATGGTGGAGACATTACAACTGATTCAATTAAATTCAGTAATGGCATTACGATTTCCGGCGACACCATTACTGGTGCGTCACCAATTGACATCAATGGAGTTATAATTGGTGATGACGCGAGTATCACGACTGCTGGCGATATTACTACTACTGGAAAAATAACGGCAGAAACAGCTGAGCTAGGTGATGTTGCCATAGCTGGCAATGCTATTACAGGTGATGCATCAGGTGTGAATGTCGAGGGTGTGAATATCAATAATGGGGCAGTCACAGGCATAACTTCTTTAACTGCCGGCGGTAATACGAATATTGACAGCAGTGGTATTACAACTAATAAAGTTACAGTTGGTACCGGAACAGATAAGACAACGACAGTTGGTGCCAGTATAACAGTAGGCGGTGGCTCCACAGCATATACTTCACTTGGCGCAGGAACAGCTGCTTTTACGACTGACGGCGGAGTGACGGGTACAACAATATCGGGTGGAACTTTGACGGCAAATAATATCATTACCGATAGTCTTACTCTTGGAACCGGCGCTACTACCTTTAATGTGAATGAATACGGCAATTTAACGACAGATGGTACTATTAGTGCGGCTGGCGGAAACTTCGAAGTTGATTCAGACGGTGGTGTAAGTGCGGCTGATGGAGAGTTTACAATCAATGGCAGCAATGGAACAGTTACTATCGGCAGTGACACGGATAATCAGACTATTATTGCAGGCGGTGGCTTTAGCAGCGAGGCAACAAATGGAACGGCAAAAAATATTACTGATTCCAGTGCTAATCATGCTAAGGTGACGCTTACAAATACTGGTACTACTTACGAGACGGAAGCTACTGCCAGTGGTTCGCTCACTACCGTTGAAACTGCTACATCAGGAGCAGGAAGCTTTATAAGTGCAACTCAGATCCAAAATCGTGTTGGCTCGGGCGCCTCACAATATGCCTCTGCTGTAATTACTAATGGCGAAATTGAGCAGTATGCTGTTAATGGTACTGATAACTCAAGAAGCACGGTAGATACAACTGCGATAACGAATACAGTTAACAGCGGTTCTTTAAATACTACAGATAAAACTACAGCGTCCGGCAATACTTTGACTGTAACAGGTGCTGCTAATACCACGACGGTAGCAACAACCGCAGGAGGCATGAGCGTAACAGGTTCAGATGGCTATGGTATGACTGTTGATACTACTACGGGAGATGTAACGTTTGCAGGCAGTGCAAGCAGTCCTTATATTACCGGCGGCGCTACAACTACGACGATTAATGGCAACACTATTACGACAGGACATATTACAACTGATTCCATTACGATTAATGGGGTTGACGGCACGCAAACCGCATTAAATGCTGATGGTTCTGTATCTTTGGCCAATGGCTATTTCACAGTATCTAAAGAAGGTTATCTGACTAATGAATTTGCAGGCTCTCATTCCACAGTTTCCTTGACTACCGATGCTGATGGCGTTCATGCCAGCTATTATAATGGTACCGGCTCCACAAGCAGAGATTTGTCTTGGGGAGTAATAACTGACAAGGTAGAGGATGGCACTGATTCAACGACCAACACAACTACGGCAAGCGGCAATACAAGTGTGATTACTGATGGAACTGCCAGCAATACAACAACAGCGACTATTGGCGGAACTACTAACGCTGTAACTGATGGCACTGGCAATACTGTAACTAACGCAATATCAACGACAGGGACAACTACTACGGTCACTGATGGAACTGATACGGCAGGTGTTACTACAACTACTAGCGGCACAACATTTACCAGCAGCACGGCTAATGCCGCATTTGTTACTGGTGGTGCAACCAGTACGACAATTAATGGCAACACCATTACGACAGGTCAAATTACTGCCGATAAATTAGTAATAACTGGCGGCAGCAGTACGGACAGCACCTCTGGCAGTAATACCGGCGGCAATTTGGTTTTGAGCGGTGATGGATCATTCAGCAGCAGTGTGAAAGATGCAAGTGGCAATCAAACTGATTTTAAGACTGATATAGATGGCGTTAATTCTTCTGTTACAGATGGAACAAATACTGGCAGCAGTGTCGGTGAGGCAGGCAGTGTCACTAACCAGGTTACAGATGGTACAAATACTGGCAGCAGCACAGTGGGAAAAACAGCAGTGACGGACGCAGTTACTGATGGTACGGATACCACTACTGTAACAACTTCTGCTGGCAGCCATGTAATTGCTGCTGATGGTTCCACTACTACCTTTAATTCAAGCGGCATTCTTGCTTCAAATAATGGCACTCAGACAACAATCAACGGTAATGTTGTTACTGTTGGCACTGGTTCCAATTCTACAACGATCAGCGGGAGTACTGTTACCGTCGGTGCTGCTGGTTCCGCTACGACTATCACTGATAGTGACGTGGAACTTTCTGATGGCACCAAGTTGTCCGAATTGGGTCAGGTCAAGGACATTGCTCCTGCTATTAACCCAGGTGAAGGCGGAACAGTCGTTGATGGTTTGAATAACCTGAATACGCGTGTTGATGATGTCAATAATCGTCTTGATCATGTTGGCGCTATGTCAGCCGCTATTGCATCTCTGAAGACTATGGGTTATGATCCGCAGGCTCCGACCGAAGTAGCTGTCGGACTAGGCAGCTACAAAGGCAATACGGGACTGGCTTTGGGCGTGTTCCACTATCCAAATCGGGACTTTATGATGAATATCAGTTACACAACAAGTGGCGGCGAAAACATGGGAGGTATTGGAGCAACTTGGAAGTTTGGACGTAAAACTCCTGAAAAACTATTGGAAGAACAACGCAAAGAAGAAGCCGATAAAGTCAAGATTGCACAGGAAAAAGCGGCAGCAGCGGCACAATTAGCTCAAGAAGCCAAAGAACGTGCTGAATACGCTGCAAAAGCAGCAGAAAAAGCCAAAGCGGAAGCGGATATTGCCGCTGATGCAGCTCAAAAAACCTATGAGAAACATATAAAATAAGCCTTACTTGCGGCATGTGTTATACTTAATACAGGCATGCCCTGCCAATGGCGGGCAAGCCTGTATTTTGCAAGCAAACCTAGGAGGATGAGTTTATGAAAAAAATTGTCTTGCTTTTAACAATGATTTTTGTCTTTGGTTTGAGCGCTATTGGCGCAGCGGCTAGCAATGCTAGTATCTTGGGTAATGAAGAAAAGGCGGTTGACAAGTTTTTGTCCGTCCTTGATAAAAACAATGGAGCTTATGAAGAGATTGTCTCTAACTTCACTCCTGGTTTGCAAAAAAAGGTTGATGAAGCAGCTATACAGAAGCTGCGCAGCCAAATCGCAGATAACTTCGGTACGCTGAAAGAAAAGAAGCTTGTAGTTCTCGAAAAATTTGACCAAGGTGATAGAGTTACTTATTTGGCTGGTTTTTCTAAAACCCCGATTGTAAAAATTGTTTTTGCATTTGATGTTAAGGGTGAAAAACCGTTAATTACTGATTTTGCATTTACACCAGTTGAGGTTAAGAAAGCTGAATAAGATTAAAACACTATATTTATTTAAGTCCTCACATATTAAAAGTGAGGGCTTTTTTTGTTGTAAAACGTGGACGCAAATTGTCCCCTAGGGACTGTGAAAAGCTGCAGAAGTAGATTTGATGCGGGTTTAGAAAAATTATTCATATGCAAAAAGAAAAATTTTGATATAATACTTATGCATATAAAAAATAATGGAGGCTCGTGATGCATCTTTACTTTTTTGCTTTTCTTGGAGGACTTGCGCTTTTCCTGTATGGCATGCAGCTTATGGGAGAAGGACTGCAAAAGGCAGCAGGACACAAACTGGAGAGAATTTTAGAGGTCTTGACAGGACGTATTATTTATGGAGTTATTTTGGGAGCTTGTGTAACAGCAGTACTGCAGTCCAGCAGTGCCACAACCGTTATGACCGTAGGTATGGTCAATGCGGGACTAATGACGCTGAAACAAGCTTTTGGCATTGTTATGGGCGCCAATATAGGTACAACTATGACCGCACAACTCATTGCTTTCAAACTAACAGATGGTGTGACTTTAATTATAGCCATAGGGTTTGTGCTAAGCTTTATAGCCACAGGAAAAAAGGTCAGATATACCGGACAAATATTGTTTGGTTTCGGCCTCTTGATGTTAGGCATGGGCATGATGGGAGACGCTGTATCTCCTTTACGCAAATACCAGGGCTTTGTTGATTTCATTCAAACTTTTGGTGAACATCCTATCCTAGGCCTTTTAGTTGGCACGTTGATGACTTGTCTGATACAGTCCAGCAGCGCAACGATTGGTATTTTAATGGCTATGGCCGGCCAGGGACTTATACCTTTGGAAGGGGCCATACCTGTTTTGCTTGGAGATAATATCGGCACCTGCATTACAGCTGTGCTGGCTTCACTCAGAGCCAACAAAACGGCTAAAAGAGTTGCGACTGCCCATGTTCTGTTTAATCTTATCGGTAGTGTCATCTTCGTAATTTTCATGGATTTATTCATAAAATTCGTTTTGACCGTTTCACCGGCTGGCGATATTCCTAGACAAATTGCGAACGCTCATACATCTTTTAATTTGCTCAACACTATGCTCTTCCTTCCTTTTTCAGCGAAATTTATTGATTTCGTTAAGGTGATACTACCAGGCGATGGCGGCGTGATTTCGCGCAAACCGATTTATTTGGACAGCAATATGCTTAGCACACCTGGTATCGCTATGGCGCTTGCCAAAAAGGAAGTCGTGCGTATGGGTAACATGGCTTGGCATAATGTCGAATTGGCATTAAGCGCTGCCGATGATAAGGACAACAAAAAAATCTCTTATGTTTTGGAACATGAACCAGTTATTGACAATCTTGAAGAAGAAATAACAAAATACTTGACCCAGATGACAGAACAGGAAATGAGCCAGGAACTGTCTGCTCTGCATACCGGTTTATTGCATGCGTGCAACGATATTGAACGTATTGGCGATCATGCTGAGACGATAGTGAAGAAGGTGCGCAATATGAAAGAAGATGGTGTAGAGTTTTCTGCAGAAGCTCAGGATGAACTTAAGCATCTTAGCGCACTCGTTCTTGATGCGAGCAGTAAAGCTCTGAAAGCTTTGGAGACTGATGACAGAGCCTTAGCGAGAGCTTCTTTGTCTGTATCACACGAAGTCAAGCTTTACCAAAAAGAGATGCGTAAAAATCATGTTGCAAGATTGAATAATAAAATCTGTAACCCGGCAGCAGGGTTTGTTATGTTGGAACTATTGATCAACATGAAGAGAGTTTCAGACCATTCCAAAAATATCAGTCAACTTGTTTTAGGAGAATTTTAAATTTAAGGTGTTGACAAATGTATCATTATAATTTAGAATTATCTACGTTGTCAGTGACAACTGCGGAAATAGCTCAGCGGTAGAGCACCGCCTTGCCAAGGCGGGGGTCGCGAGTTCGAATCTCGTTTTCCGCTCCACTAGTACTTCAGGCTTCCTCTGATGAGGAAGCCTTTTTGCTCTTTGCCATAAAACGATGTAAGAGGGCTGTCCATGCAACTTGTCAAAGGTATGACTTTGTGGTATGATACTATGAGCGGTTTTTATAATGATTTATTAAAAACAGGCTGAATTTTCAGTCAAGAGATAAGCTTTAAGCAGCACATATTATTAAGGAGGCTTTTTTAGATGAACGTATCTGTAGAAAGAGTAGCAAATGAAGCAACTATTAAAATTCAATTACCGGCAGCGGAAGTAAATAAGGGTTTTGCCAAAGCAGTGCAGCAAATTGCTGGCCAAGTTAATATACCTGGTTTCCGTAAAGGAAAAGCTCCTCGCAATATTTTGGAAATGCGAGTAGGAAAAGAAGCTATTAAACAAGAAGCTTTTGAAATCATTGCTAATGATTGTTTCCGTAAAGCTATGGCAGATGAGAAACTGATTCCAGTCAGTGACCCGTCTGTTAAAGAATCTACTTTTGAAGAAAATACGGATATGGAACTGGTTTTGACTATAACTGTAAAACCAGAGCCTAAACTTGGCGAATATAAAGGTCTTAAAGTTGAGAAAAAAGAAGCAGTTGTAACGGATGAACAAGTTGATGAGGCCGTTGAAGAATTGCGCAAACGTGGTGCAAAAATGGTAGTGGCTCCTGATGCTGTCATCATGAAGGGCGATTTCGCAATTATTGACTTTGCAGGTACTGTAGATGGCGAACCATTCAGCGGCGGTGAAGGCAAAGGTTATCCGTTAGAGGTTGGTTCCGGCAGTTTTATTCCAGGTTTTGAAGACCAATTGATAGGTCTCAAAGCTGGTGACTCCACTGATGTTCAGGTCACCTTCCCAGAAGAATATTTTGTTAAAGAACTTGCTGGCAAAGAAGCAGTTTTCAAAGTAAATGTTCAGGATGTTAAACGTAAAGAGCTGCCAGAGCTTACTGATGAGTTTGTTGCTGCCAACAGCCAATGCAAGACTCTTGAAGAACTGAAAGCTGATTATAAAGAAAAAATGCAAAAACATGCTGAAGAACAAGCAGAAGCTGATTATGAAAGAGCACTTGTTCAAACAGCAGTTGCCAATGCTGAATTCGAAGTTCCGGAAATAATGGTGGAAGACCGGATCAGCCAAATGGTTGAAGAACTCAAAATGAATTTGGAAAACCGCAAGATGAATCTGGATGCTTATTTGAAATATACTGGCATGGATATGGAAAAACTTCGTGCAAATTATAAAGAAAATGCCCTTGAGAATGTCAAGACTGACCTTGTACTTGATGCCATTGCTAAGGCTGAAAATATCCAGGTAGGTATGGAAGACATTGACGCTGAGTTGGCTAATATAGCTGCTCAAAATGGTGCTGATGTTGAAGAAGTAAAGAAAATCATTTCTTCTAACGGCAACATGGGCTTATTGCTTGCTAATATCCTGCGTCGTAAAGCAGCTCGCGTTGTTATTGATGGGGCGGCAAAATAATTTTGCACCAAATAGTTAAAGGGGTGTGAGTAATGATGAATTTTGTGCCTATCGTTGTTGAGCAATCCAGTCGGGGAGAACGCTCTTATGATATTTACTCCCGTTTATTGAAAGACAGGATTATTTTCGTAACAGGAACAATTGATGATAATATGGCGAATCTTATCATTGCACAGCTTTTATTCCTGGAGGCAGAAGATCCGAATAAGGATATACATTTGTATATCAACAGCCCAGGCGGCAGCGTCAGCGCTGGTATGGCTATTTATGATACAATGCAATATATCAAACCTGATGTATCGACGATTTGTATGGGTATGGCAGCAAGCATGGCTTCCGTTCTTCTGGCTGCCGGAGCTCAAGGCAAACGTTTCACTCTGCCGTATGCACGCGTAATGATTCACCAGCCTTTGGGCGGTGCTCAGGGTCAGGCTACAGAGATTGAGATCCACGCACGTGAAATCCTTCGTATCCGTGACGAAATGAACGGCATTATGGCGAAACATACAGGTCAACCAAAAGAAAAAATTCAAGTTGATACAGAGCGCGACTATTATCTTACTGCTGTAGAAGCCAAAGCGTATGGCTTGGTCGATGAAATACTTACCCGTAAGCAATAGGGTTAAGCGTAGGATAAAATTATGATGCGCAAGGAGTAAAAGATATGAACTTTGGCGATGGGAACGATAACAGCTATACATGTTCTTTCTGTGGTAAAAAACAGGGACAAGTGCGCAAGCTGGTTGCGGGCCATAACGTCTTTATCTGTGATGAATGTATTGAAGTCTGCAATGAAATGCTGGCGGAAGAATTCAGCACACAGCCACAGGCGTTAAATGGTGAATTGCCAAAACCACAGGAAATCAAGTCGATTCTTGATCAGTATGTTATTGGTCAGGATGAAGCCAAGAAAACTTTGGCGGTTGCTGTTTACAATCACTATAAACGCATTAATTATGAAACACAGCATAAAAATGAAGATGTTGAATTACAAAAATCCAACATTCTGATGCTAGGACCAACAGGCAGCGGTAAAACTCTTCTAGCTCAGACTTTGGCAAAAATTCTTGATGTGCCTTTTGCGATTGCTGATGCTACGGCTTTGACAGAAGCTGGCTATGTAGGTGAAGATGTTGAGAATATTCTGCTTCGCTTGATTCAAAATGCTGATTTTGATATCGAGCGTGCTGAACGCGGCATAATATACATCGATGAGATTGATAAAATTTCCCGTAAATCTGAGAACCCTTCTATTACTAGGGATGTTTCTGGAGAAGGCGTACAGCAAGCTCTTTTGAAGATCCTGGAGGGAACGGTTGCGAGTGTACCACCACAAGGCGGACGTAAGCACCCGCATCAGGAATTTATTCAAATCGATACGACAAACATTTTGTTTATCTGCGGTGGTGCTTTTGCCGGTTTGGAAAACATTATAGGCGCACGTATTGGTAAGAAGAGTATGGGGTTTGGCGCGGAAATAAAAACAAAAGAAGAACAAAAGATTGATTCTTTGCTTAAGAAAGTACTTCCGGAAGATCTTATGAAGTTTGGGTTGATTCCAGAGTTCGCCGGCCGTTTGCCAGTAGTTGTAACCCTTGACTCTCTTGATGCAAATGCGTTAATAAGGATTCTGAAAGAACCTAAAAATGCTCTGATTAAGCAGTATGAGCATTTCCTGTCTATGGATAATGTTGAACTTGTCTTTGAGGAAGGAGCCTTAAAGGCGATTGCTGAAGAGGCTATGAAACGCAATGCGGGTGCTCGTGGTTTACGGGCAATTATTGAAAGCATCATGCGTGATGTTATGTATGAAGTACCTTCCAGGGCAGATGTTAAAAAATGCATCGTTACTGAGGAGGTCATTAGGGAGCATAAGCCACCAACATTGGTGTTGGAAGAAAAAAAGGCTGATTCAGCATCCTGAATGAAATAAAGGGGAAAGAGCAGAGGCTCTTTTCCCCTTTTTGTTTATTTATGTTAAAATAAAGATAGAAGTTTACTTCAAAGATTTTAAATTATTTTAGATACAGAAAGCTTGCAATTGAGGAGGGTTAGAGATTATGGATGAAAATAAAGTTATTCCTTTATTGCCGTTACGCGGCATGTTGGTGTTTCCGGGAATGATTATAAATCTTGATGTAGGACGTGATCGTTCCATCAAAGCAGTTGAGTCGGCAATGACAATTAACCGTAGAATTTTGTTGGTTACTCAGCGCGAAGCTGGTACTATCGAACCAAATGAAAATGACCTGTTTACTTATGGTGTTGTTGCTGAAATAAAACAGTTGTTAAAATTACCTAATGGTGCTTTACGCATTCTAGTTGAAGGTTTATCAAGAGCAAAAATCCAGTCTGTACGCGATAATAAAGATATTTATTTCGAAGCCGAAGTGCAGGAAATTGCTAGCATTATTGATGATAGTAATGAAGTTGAAGCTCTTAAAAGAATGTTGATTGAAACTTTTGAGCAGTGGATATTGGCTAGCAAAAAAATAACCAGTGAAGTACTGCTGACTTTTAAGGATCAGCCTGATCCAGGCAGGATTGCCGATATGATTGCCGGTTATCTTACTATCGGTATTGAGGAAAAAGAGCATGTGCTTGAGGCGATTAACGTTAAGGATCGCATGAACTTACTTTATAGTTATCTTTGTAAAGAACTGGAAATAGCAAATATCGAAAAAAATATTTCTCAGCAGGTGCGCAAACAGATTGAACAAAATCAGCGTGAGTATTACTTGCGGGAGCAGATGAAGGCTATTAACAAGGAACTTGGCGAAGGTGATGAACGTCAGGCTGAAGTTGATGAATATAAACGCGCTATGGCTGAACTTGATATGCCAGAAGAGGTTGTCGAGAAGATTAAGAAAGAACTGGATCGCCTGTACAAAATGCCGCCGATGATGGCAGAAAGCGCAGTAATTCGTAGCTATCTTGATGCCTTGCTGAGTCTTCCCTGGAATAAATTTACCGAAGATAACTTTGATTTGAAGTTAGCTAAGAAGATTCTCAATGAGGATCATTATGGCTTAGAAAAAGTTAAGAAACGTATCCTGGAATATTTGGCCGTTCGTGCTCTGACCAGACAAATCAAGGGACCAATTCTTTGCCTGGTTGGGCCTCCTGGTGTAGGTAAGACTTCGCTTGCTCGTTCGATAGCAAAGGCTATTAATCGCAAATTCACACGGATATCTTTGGGTGGTGTGCGCGATGAGGCAGAAATTCGCGGACATCGCCGCACTTATATAGGCGCGATGCCGGGTCGCATCATTCATGGTATGCAGACTTGCGGTTGCTCCAACCCTGTATTTTTACTTGATGAAGTTGATAAAATGAATGCTGACTTCCGTGGAGATCCTGCTTCTGCTTTGCTTGAAGTGCTTGATCCTGAGCAAAACAGTAATTTCAGCGATCACTATATTGAATTCCCGTTTGATCTTTCAAACGTATTCTGGATTGTAACTGCTAACACTGTAGATACAATACCACCAGCACTGCTCGACAGAATGGAAGTTATTCAGCTGGCAAGCTATACAGATGAAGAAAAGGTCAAAATAGCTGAACTTCATCTTATTCCTAAGGAATGCGAAGAACACGGTTTAACGGAGAAAACTATTAGTTTTACGCAAGAAGCAATTTATAGAATAATCCGTGATTATACGCGCGAAGCAGGCGTTCGTAATCTAGAAAGAAAAATTGCGGCAATTTGCCGAAAGGCTGCTCATCGCCTTGTTACAGAGAAAACTAAACGGGTGCTGGTAAATGCCAAAACCTTGCATAATTTTTTGGGCCCAATTATTTTTCTCGAGAGTGATCTTACCGCGAAATCGGAGATTGGTATCTGCACTGGCCTTGCTTGGACCAGCATTGGTGGTGAACTGCTGAAGGTAGAGGTTGCAGCTACGGCAGGTAAGGGCGGACTTTTGCTGACAGGGCAACTGGGCGATGTAATGAAGGAATCAGCTCAGGCTGGTTATACGTATATCCGTTCGCGTGCCAAAGAACTTGGGCTTGATGAAAAGTTCTATGAAAATACCGATGTGCATATCCATCTGCCAGAAGGAGCTATCCCGAAGGATGGGCCTTCTGCTGGTATTACGATGGTGACTGCTATGGTTTCTGCTTTAACCGGCAAGCATGTAAAGGCTGGCCTTGCGATGACTGGAGAAATCACGTTGTCAGGACGCGTATTGCCTGTAGGCGGTATTAAGGAAAAAATGCTGGCAGCAAACAGATATGGCGTTAAGACCATACTTTTACCAAAACTGAACATTCAGGATTTGGAAGAACTTCCAAAAAATGTACGTAATGCAATTACCTTTATTCCTGTTGACCACATGGATGAAGTATTAAAACTTGCACTGGAGGATTAAGATGGCAATAAATCAATGGGATTTGATCAAGGCGAAATATAGTGCATCAGCGGTACGCCCTGATCAATACCCTGCACCCTATCTGGACGAAGTAGCTTTTATCGGTAGATCCAATGTTGGCAAGTCTTCATTAATCAATTCGCTTACACGAAGGAACGGGCTGGCGAGAGTCAGTGGTTCGCCAGGTAAGACGCAAACCATCAATTTTTATGAGCTTGAAGGTAAAAGAATATTTGATGGAGTAGATCAACGCAAAAAGTTCTATCTTGTCGATTTACCTGGTTATGGTTTTGCCAGAACTTCAAAAGAAAATAAGGATCAATGGTCAGGTTTTATTCGCAAATATCTATCAGATTCTGAACATTTACGCCTAGTTTGTCAGCTGATCGATATAAGACATAAGCCACTGGATAGTGATATAGAATGTTATCATTGGCTGATGGGGTGTGGAGTGCCAGTACAACTCATTTTGACTAAGTCAGATAAAGTATCAAAAAACATGGCAGCTTCACAGAAAGCTTTATTTAAGCGTGAACTGGGTTTGGATGATGAGCGTATAATGACTTATACCTCCAGTCAACATACTGCAAGAG
>JBFWIF010000007.1:0-41181 GCA_050256135.1 Acidaminococcaceae bacterium
ATCTGTTCCAGACAGGAAAGATTGAAAAAATACGTGCAAACCGTATAAAATCTGAAGTTACGGCTATGATTAATGACCATATAAGCCGTTATGTTGATACTAAGATTATTGCTACCGAAGAATTTGCAAATACAATAGGCAGATTGCAAACAAGGGAAATAGATCCTTACTCAGTAGTAGATAAAATTGTTGATAGTGTCCTTAAATGACATTATTAAATAGAAGCATATTTCTAAGGAGGAGATTTACATGTTCAAATGTATCTGTGTTGATCACGTTGGTATTGCTTGCAAAGATTTAGATGTTTCCAAAAAATTCTACACTGAGGTTCTTGGCCTGACTTGCACTGGTGAAGAAACTGTAGAAGAACAAAAAGTTAAAACTGTTTTTATTCCATGCGGTGAGACTTTATTAGAACTTTTGGTTGCAACCTCTCCAGAAAGCCCAATTGCTAAATACATTGAGAAAAACGGCCAAGGCATCCAACACATGGCTATCCGTGTTGATGACATTGAAGCTGCTATTGCTGATGTACAAGCAAAAGGCGGAGTTATGATTGATAAAGCACCTCGTGGCGGTGCTGGCGGAATGGATATTGCTTTCGTTCATCCGAAATCTGTTGGCATTCTTCTGGAACTCAGCGCTCCTCATAAATAATTTTAAGAAGCGCTGTTTGTTTGTCTCCCAAAGAGACAATTATGGTTGGCTACACCCACAATGTGGTGTAAATAAATTAGCTTACCCAATTTAGACGGAGGTGTAATGATTTGTCTACTCAAGCAAGAATTGAGAAAATGATCAAAAAATCCGAGAAGATCATGGCAGCAGGCGGCGAAAAACGTGTTGCAAAACAACATGAAAGCGGCAAACTGACTGCTCGTGAGAGAATCGCACTGCTCCTTGATGAAGGCAGCTTTGTCGAACTCGACCGCTTCGTGCAACACCGTTGCACAAACTTCGGCATGGAAACAAAAGAACTTCCTGGTGAAGGCGTAACCACTGGTTATGGTACTGTTGACGGCCGTTTAGTTTATGTATTCGCACAAGATTTCACTGTTGAAGGTGGTTCTCTTGGCGAAATGCATGCTGCTAAAATCGTAAAAGTACAACGTTTGTCACTCAAAATGGGTGCTCCACTCGTTGGTTTGAACGATTCCGGCGGTGCTCGTATCCAAGAAGCTATTGACGCTCTTGCAGGTTACGGCAAAATTTTCTTCGAAAACACTATTGCTTCCGGCGTAGTTCCACAGATTTCTGCAATCATGGGACCATCTGCAGGCGGCGCAGTTTATTCTCCAGCTTTGACTGACTTCATCTACATGGTAAAGAACACCTCAAAAATGTTCATTACTGGTCCTGCAGTTGTTAAGTCTGTTACTGGCGAAGAAGTTACTCAAGAACAACTCGGTGGCGCAATGACTCACAACTCCACTTCTGGTGTTGCTCATTTTGCTGCTGAAAACGATGAAGATTGCTTGCAACAAATTCGTTATCTCTTGAGCTTCCTTCCTTCCAACAACATGGAACCAGCTGCAATCGTTGAAACTGGCGATGACCCGATGAGAACTGATGATGCTTTGAATACATTGCTTCCAGATAACTCAAACCAAGCTTATGACATGAAAGATGTTATTAAGAGCATTGTTGACAATGGTGAATTCTACGAGTCCCAACAATATTGGGCAACTAATATTATTACTTGCTTTGCACGTATGGACGGACAAACCGTAGGTATCATTGCTAACCAACCAAAAGTAATGGCTGGCTGCCTGGATATCAATGCATCCGATAAATCTTCCCGTTTCATTCGTTTCTGCGATGCTTTCAACATTCCTTTGTTGAACCTCGTTGACGTTCCTGGCTTCTTGCCTGGTACTAACCAAGAATACGGCGGTATCATTCGTCATGGCGCTAAAATGCTTTATGCATATTCTGAAGCTACTGTTCCAAAGATTACTTTGGTTACACGTAAAGCTTATGGCGGATCTTATTTGGCAATGTGCTCCCAAGATCTTGGTGCTGACCAAGTTATTGCATGGCCTACTGCTGAAATCGCAGTTATGGGACCTGCAGGCGCTGCTAACATTATCTTTAGAAAAGATCCTGATGTACAAGCTAAGACTGAAGAGTACATCGAAAACTTTGCAACTCCTTACCAAGCTGCTATCCGCGGTATGGTTGACATGGTTATCGAACCTAAAGATTCCCGTCCTACCATCATCAACGCATTGCATATGCTTGAATCCAAACGTGAAACCCGCCCGGCAAAACGCCATGGCAATATTCCACTTTAATATTCAGCATATTGCTTAAATGTTCATTAAAATATAGAACGTGAGGTGAATTAAATGGGAGGACCTGTAACAACTAACCCTTGGTTGATAGCTATTATCAACATGACTATAGTGTTTGCAGTTTTGATTGCTTTGGGCGTAATCATGAGCGCTATTCAATTGCTTGACCCAACTCAAAAAAAAAGTGCTAAACCAGCAGTAGCACCTGCTGCAGCACCTAAAGCTGCTGCCCCAGCACCTGTTGCCGCTAAGAAAGATGATGCTGAAGTAATAGCTGTTATCACAGCTGCAATAGTAGCTGCTGGTTATTCCAGCTCACAGATTGCCTGCATAACCCGTTTGTCGGCAGCAGGTTGGTCACAAAATGCTCGTATTGAGGCTATCAGCGCTCGTAAAGAATGTTTCTAATTTTAATTAATGCGAAATAAAGTATTTTAAGGGGGATTTTTATTCATGAAAAAGTTCAACATTACTGTTAATGGTACTGCTTATGAAGTAGAAGTTGAAGAAGTAGGCGGCGCTGTTAGCGCAGCTCCTAAAGCAGCTCCTAAAGCTGCTCCAGCTGCTGCTCCGGCTCCAGCTCCTAAAGCTGCTCCAGCTCCAGCTCCAGCTGCTGCTGCTGCTCCTGTTGCTGCAGGTGCAACCGTTGTAAGTGCTCCAATGCCTGGTAAAGTATTGTCCGTAGCTGTAAAAGCTGGCGATGCAGTTAAAGCTGGCGACGTTCTTATGATTCTTGAAGCTATGAAAATGCAAAACGAAATCATGGCTCCGGCAGACGGCACTGTTTCCGAAGTTCGTGTAACCGCTGGTCAAAACGTTAACACTGGCGACCCAATGATCGTTCTGTAATCTGAGTTTTAACAATTTAATATTTACTAAGCTAGCATAAGCGCTTCGCAAAATGTCACTTCGGTGACCCGATGACCGTTCTCTAGTCGGACTTGTTTGGCTGACGAGTGTTTTGAATGGAGCATTAAGCATAGCTTTTTCAACGTCATTTATTATATTTTAGGAGGCTATTAAATGGACGCTTTTATTGTTGCCTTACAGGCAATATGGGGTGACAGCGGTTTTGCGTCATTTACCATGGGTAATGCCATCATGATCTTAGTTGGTATTGTTCTCTTATACTTGGCTATTGGTAAAGGCTTTGAACCACTTCTCTTATCTCCTATTGCTTTTGGCTGTCTTTTGGCTAATATCCCTAAGACCGGGTTCGAAACTGATCCTGGTGTTATGCAAGTAATACTCTATGGAATACATCATGAAGTATTCCCACCGTTGATTTTCCTTGGTGTTGGCGCGATGACCGACTTCGGTCCGTTGCTTGCTAATCCAAAGACATTGCTTTTGGGCGCTGCAGCTCAGGCAGGTGTATTCATTTCTTTGCTCGGCGCTATGTTCCTGGGCTTTACTGTTCAGGAAGCAGCTGCTATCGGTATCATCGGTGGTGCTGACGGCCCGACCGCAATCTATTTGGCTGCTAAGATGGCCCCGAACCTTCTCGGTGCTATCGCGGTTGCTGCATACTCCTACATGTCTTTGGTTCCATTGATTCAACCGCCAATCATGAAACTTTTCACTTCTGAAGCTGACCGCAAAATTGTTATGGAACAATTGCGCCCAGTAAGTAAATTTGAAAAGATTGTATTCCCGGTTGTAACAACTATCGTAATCAGCTTACTTTTGCCACCAGTTACCGCTCTTATCGGTATGCTGATGCTTGGTAACCTGTTCAAAGAAGCTGGCTGCCTGGATCGTCTTTCCGATACTGCACAAAATGCTTTGATGAACACTGTAACCATCATGTTGGCAACTGGTACTGGTTTGACTATGAAAGCTGACAGCTTCCTTAACTATCAAACCATTCTGATTATCATCCTTGGTCTTATTGCATTTGCCGCAGGTACCGCAGCAGGCGTTATCTTCGGGCAAATTATGAAAAAGATGAGCGGCGGTAAAATTAATCCATTGATTGGTTCTGCCGGTGTATCCGCAGTTCCAATGGCTGCACGCGTATCTCAGATCGTAGGACAAAAAGCTAATCCTTCAAACTTCCTGCTTATGCATGCTATGGGACCTAACGTTGCCGGTGTTATCGGTACCGCTGTAGCGGCTGGCGCTATGCTTGCTATGGTTGGCGCATCAAAATAATCCTTGTTGATTTAAACGGCTTTCCACATCGGTTACTGCTTTCGGCGCAGTAACCGGGTGTTTGCCTGATGTTAATTAATCAGCAGGATTGACAACTAAAAATTGCAAGTATGGGCGTCAGATCCTCTGATTGATTCAACATAAATTTTACCCACAAAAAAGGAGGATGAATTATGACACCTGCAGTAAAATGTCTCATCTTGTTGGCTGTTATTGCCCTATTTTTTATTACTGAAATGATTCCATTGGCAATCACAGCAATGGGCGGTGCTATCGCCTGTGGTCTTCTTGGCTTTATTCCTACTAAAATGGTTTTCTCCGGTTTGTCTAATTCTACAGTTGTATTGTTTGCCGGTATGTTCGTTGTTGGCGCAGCTATGTTCCATACTGGTCTTGCACAAAAGATTGGTGCTGGCGTTGTAAAAGTTTCCGGTACTGGCGAAAACAGCTTGATGTTCGGTATCATGCTCGTTGCTGCCGGTCTTTCCGCAGTTCTTTCCAACACTGGTACTTCTGCATGCTTGTTGCCAGTTGTTCTTGGTATCTGCGCAGCTGCAAAAATTCCGGCTTCCCGTCAATTAATGCCATTGGCATTCGCAGCTGGTCTTGGTGGTACAATCACAATGGTTGGTACACCACCTAATATCATTGCTAACGGTGCATTGCAGGCTGCTGGCATTTCTAATACTTTTGGCTTCTTCGAATACGCTAAAGCAGGTATTCCTCTTACTGTTGCCGGTATTCTTTACATGATGTTTATCGGTAAACATTTGTTGCCGAAAACTGAACTTGCCGCTGATCAGGAAATCGAGCAAGAAATCGAAGCTTCTTCAACAAGTGTTACAAAACAATATATTGCTGCTGCAATTATTGTAGTAGTTGTCCTTGTTATGGCTTTGAACCTTAAATGGATTACTCTTCCTATGGCAGCAATCATTGGTGCTATCGTTGCGGTATTAACCGGCTGCTTGACTGAAAAGCAAGCTTACGCTTCTATCGACTGGGTTACTATCTTCCTGTTTGCTGGTATGATGCCTGTTTCCACCGCTATGGATAAAACAGGTGCTGGCAAACTTATTGCAGGCTGGACAGTTAGTTTAATGGGTGGATCTCCTTCCCCATTGCTGGTAACAGGTGTACTCTTTATTCTTTCCTGTTTCCTGACCCAATTCATGTCCAACACAGCTTCTGCAGCTTTGTTGTGCCCAATCGGTATTGCTATTTCTCAAAAATTGGGTGCTGATCCTAAAGCAGTTTTGATGGCTATTGCAATGGCTGCATCTTGCGCATTTGCAACTCCTGTTGGAACTCCTCCAAACACTTTGGTGCTTGGACCTGGCGGATACAAATTCATGGACTATGTAAAAGCTGGTACTGGTCTGGTTATAGTATCCTTCATTGTATGTCTCATCGTTATTCCAATTGCTTGGCCATTCTTCCCAGGCAAATAATTTATGTGTCGTAGTTAAGCTACAAAATGTTATTCATAATAAGGGGCTGTTTCCACACTGGTTCGTAATATGTGTGGGCAGCCCCTTATTCTTTAAATGTATATTATTGTTCTACATAAAAACTTTTGCAGGTATTGGCTAAGAAAATATATCAAAAAACCCTGGAATTTGCTATAATAAAATCGGAATACAATATTACATAGAAGTTTATATTCAGTATTATCGCAGCAATAAATTTCGTTAAATTATTCGGAGGGGTTTAGGGTATGGAGTTGTATCGAGAAGAATCTTCTGTTAGTGCAGAAAGAAAAATATATATGATTGGTGCCTTGGCATTAATTGGTGCGTCCTTCATATATGAAGGCCACAATGCTTACTTTTTAGGAAAACCCAATTTTTTAGGAATAGGTTATAGTATTTTATTTCTCGTGTTATGGTTTTGGCGTTGTTGGTTTAGATATACATATATTTTAACTGAAACTGAATTCATTATTATTAGTCATGGCTTGGGAATAAAAAGAACCTATGTTGTTCAGTTGAGTGATACAGAGAGTTTTACTAATAATTATGTGCGCAGTTTTTTTAAAAAGACTAAAATTAGTCATTATATTCACCGCTATTCATCTATGGATCCAAATCCGCAGCGTTTGTTTGTTTTTAGAGAGAAAAAGCACATGGCTGCGGTGATTTTCAAAGGCAGCGATAGGTTTATGCGGGAACTAAAAAAACTTATGCCAGGTAAATTTTTAAACTTTTCTTAAATTAATGCTTGTCACTCAATAATTTTCTATTACAGGAGGTTTGTCTTTATGACAGAAACAACCAATATTGAAACGGTCAACAGGATTTTACAGGTTTTCATTTTTTCTTTTGTATATATTTTTGTAGTTGCAAGGGCAATTGGTTCGGAAAACAAACTTAAATGGTTTAAACGTCGTACAAAGCAAACATTTTTTAACAGAAAAGGTTTTTTGGGTGAATATATTAATTTTGGTTATCCAAGAACTTGGCAGGGTGTAGCTGTATTCTTTGCAATTTATGGTGTAATTATTGGTGTTGGGTATTTGTATGTATTTGCATACTAAAAGTATAAACCCTGTCCGGAGGAGTTGAGAATATGCCTGGAATTCAAGGCATTATAGTGGAACGAAAAGGCGAAAGAGCCAAGGTGAAAACTGTTCAGAATAATAGTGAAGTCAAGAATTTGCCTAAATATCTTGATTGCTGGAATAAAATAGAGGCTAAGGAAGGCATGAAAGTAAAGATAGAGATGCAGGAATTAGACGAAAAGAAAGCGCGAATGATTATTTATAGCATACCAACACTTTTCGCTTTAGCAGGGGCAACCTTTGGCAAAGTAATGGCTTCTTATTTTTCTTGGGATATTATCTGGACAATTATTGGTAGTACTATTTTTTGGCTTTTTATGGGATTAACCTATACAGCGACATTTCGCCGTGATGCAGTAAGAAAAGGGGAACAACCAGTTATTGTGGATGTTATCTATGATTAATGATAGATAACTTAAGGGCGTTAGCGAAAAGATTAAACAAACTATTGCTCTTTAGTGCTGTTTTCGTAATCTGCGGATTTATATGTGATTATCTATTTTTAGTCATTTCGTCATAATTGATTTAAGAGGAGGCGCTCCAACTATAACTTATGCTTCAGTGTATATGGTTTAGGCTATTATGCTTTTTTAACCTAGCTGATGCATTTTTTTTAGCTGATGTGAGGTAGTATTTTTGTAAGCGCACAAAAGGAGTTATTTCCACCATAACTTAATTGCTTTTTAATTGCGCAAAATTCAGAAGTTTCGGAAGCCATGGTAATTTCATCTCCAATAGAATGTAGGAACATATTACTTAGTATTAAGACTGAAAGCGCGTTAATTATAATGCACATAATCTAATATAAGTAAGGAGAGTTAATTATGATGGATATTTCTACAGCTGCTATAATGTCAATTGTTGCTTTAGTGGTCTTGGTTGGAATTAGTTGCATAAACGATGATTTGAATGTTGGTTTTCTGGGTATTGGCTTCGCAATTCTTGTTGGTGGTATTTGGGGCAACTTAACTGGTTCAAAGGTTATGGGTACTTTTCCGTTATCATTATTTATGATATTGGTAGGTGTAACATTTTTATTTGGAATGGCTCAGTCAAATGGTACAATCGAAAAGCTAACGGCATATTCCGTACGTTTTTGTAAGGGTAATACGGCCCTTATTCCTTTGATTATTTTCATATTAACAACTTTTATAACTACAATTGGTCCTGGTAACATTGCAGGTTGTGCCTTAATAGCACCTATGGCCATGGCAATTGCTGGACGAGTTGGTATGCCGGCGTTTTTAATGACTTTGATTGTTGTTGGAGCTGCGAATGGAGCCGCTTTTTCACCATTTGCACCAACTGGCATCATCTCGAACGGAATTATTGCTAAGATAGCACCTTCCTTATTTATTCCTCCTGAATCTCTTAATTGGCTGGCATGGAAGATTCATTTCAATGCTGAAGTTGCGCAAACCTTCGTAAACATCGGCGGGTTTTTTATAATGGGCGGTTTAGCCTGGATAAAAAATCAAAAAGGCAAAGCGCTTGACATTGATGAATTAGCGCCGAAACCAGAACCTTTTGACAGAGCGCAGATATTGACTCTTTCTATGATTGCACTTTTGATATTTTTGGTTGTAGTGCCGGGCCTGCCTGGCATCAAGGGTACGCTTCCGAAAATTTTTACAAATATGCTTTCTAATGTCGGTTCAATTTCCTTTGTTCTAGCCTGTGTATTGATGCTGACTGGGTCGGGAAACAGTAAAGCAGCAGTTAAAGTAATGCCTTGGGGCGTTATCATGATGGTTTGTGGCGTATCCGTTTTAATTGATGTTATGGATAAAGCTGGAGGGTTAAGCTTTTTGGTCAATATTATGGCTTCGGTATCCGGACCAGTTACCATTAATTTCTGGGTTAGTTTTGTGCCGGCTGTAATCTCTGCATATTCGAGTTCTTCCGGTGTAGTAATGCCAATGTTTCTGCCGATGGTGCCTGGCCTAGTGGAACTAACTAAAGGGGATCCTATTGCGATTATTACCTCAATTAATGTAGGAGCCCATTTGGTAGATACGTCACCTTTGTCGACCCTGGGAGCTTTGTGCATAGCTTCCGCAGGAGAACATGAAGATAAAGGAAAGTTGTTCCGTAAATTATTGATTTGGGGCTTAGCGATGTCTCTCGTTTCAGGTGTTGTTTGTTACTTTTTCTTTGGTGTTTTAGGCCTGTAAATGAAGATTGAATGCTTCGATGCTCTGCAAGGTTAATACTTGCAGAGCGTTGTGCTATATTGATAACATCATGATTTTTTACTTTACTTACTTTTGATTCTGACTCTAATTTAAAATGAATACTTGGAGGAGTTTGACATGAAACCATTAGAAAATTTAGTTGTGCTAGATTTAACTCGTGTTTTGGCAGGGCCATATTCAGCAATGACGATGGGGGACTTTGGTGCCAACATCATCAAGATTGAACAACCAGGTGTTGGTGATGATTCACGCGCTTTCGGGCCGTTTATTGGTAAAGAAAGTGCTTACTATATGAGCCTTAATCGCAATAAACGTTCTATGACTTTGAATTTTAAGGAGCAAGGTGCAAGAGATCTTTTCAAAAAAATGGTCAAAAAAGCCGATATCGTGCTGGAAAACTATCGGCCGGGAACAATGGAGAAGTTTGGGTTAGGCTATGATGTTTTAAAAGAAATCAACCCTAAGATTATCTACGCAGCGTGCTCAGGGTTCGGTGAAACAGGCCCTTATAAAATGAAACCAGCTTATGATATCATAGTGCAGGCTATGGGCGGTATCATGAGTATTACGGGGCAGGAGGGTGGAGAGCCTACAAGAGTAGGTGCTTCAGTTGGTGATATCATTGCAGGTTTGTTTACTACGATTGGTGTTTCGATGGCGCTTTACCATCGTGCTATGACTGGTGAAGGACAAAAGATAGATGTGGCAATGCTGGACTGTCAGGTAGCAGTACTTGAAAACGCAATCAGTCGTTACCTTGTTAACGGAGTTGTTCCTGGACCGCTCGGTAATAGGCATCCTTCTATCACACCGTTTGAAGGATTTACCGCAAGCGATGGTTTTGTTATCGTAGGTGCCGGCAATGACAGGTTATGGAAAAAACTATGCGAACTGCTTGGCAAAGAGGAACTTATTGATGATGAACGTTTCATAACCAATGGGGCTAGAACAACTAATGAAAAAGAACTCAAAGTAATTCTGGATGGGGTCTTTAAAAACAAGACCATCGACGAGTGGTTAGAAATGTTGGAAGAGGCTGGTATTCCATGTGCGCCAATCAACACAGTCGATAGAGTACTTAATGATCCGCAGATCAAAGCAAGAGATATGATCGTTGAAGTTGATCATCCAGTTGCCGGAAAGATGCATGTTCCTGGTATACCTATAAAGATGCATAAAACACCAGGCTCTGTTGATACGCCTGCACCACTTCTTGGTCAGCACACTGAGGAAATTTTGAAAGAGTTGCTTGGCATGAGCAAGGAAGAAGTCGATGCTTTAAGAGTGAAAAATGTATTGTAAAAATTAAATTATGGATACTGAAAATGGATTGGTATATTGAATGCCAATCCATTTTGGATTATTAAATTGAAACCACATTACTGAAGTGATATCTAAGACCAAGAAAGTAAGCAAAATTTCTTGGTCTTATTATTTTTGCAAAATAGGAATTCTCATGTTACAGTTTTGTCATACAATTATCAAGCTTAGCGGTATTAATACTTTGATAAATTTGGTATAATATATATTGGCTTATTGGGCAATCAAAGTAGTACTACTTGCCTAAGCAACTTAGGATGCTTAGGTGGTATGGAAAGGGGCCTGATGGTATACAAGAAAGGGTATTGGAGGGATCAGAGTGTTACGTCGCAAAAATGGCGTGGTTCTATTTTTGTTTGTTGTAGCAGGAGCCATTGTTGGTGGTATGATTGGCGATGTTTTACAGTCAACGCAGATTTTTGGGGAAAATACTAAGTTTTTGATTCAAAGATACGAAGTTTTTTCCGTTCCACCAGCGACGCTTGATTTTTATGTTATGAAGATTTCTGCGGGCTTTGATTTCAAACCGAATCTTGTTAGTATTTTTGGTATGATCATTGCTCTTTTCATATTAGACCGTGTTTAGGTTTTAATATAGTTTGGAGATGAAACTTATATGCATTTTGTTTTAGCTTCTGCGTCGCCACGCAGGCAAGCATTATTGGCACAAATAGGCATTTTAGCAGATGTACGTCCAAGTAATTACGATGAATTGAATAGTACAACTGGTTCTGCATATGAGGTAGTGAGAACAAATGCACTTGGTAAAGGGCGGGATGTTTTGCAAGCTTGTCAGCAAAGTGATGTAGTGATTGCAGCTGACACTGTTGTAGTATTAGATAATAAGATATTAGGAAAACCTAAAAATGCGAAAGAAGCGGAAGAAATGCTAAGTACCTTGTCTGGTCAAGAACACTTAGTAATGACAGGAGTTGCTCTTTTTCATCAAGGCATAGAATTGCTTGATGTCGTTACCACTGTTGTTAACTTCCGAAAATTAACGAAAGCTGAAATTAAGGCATATGTAGCAACAGGTGAGCCGTTAGATAAGGCTGGAGCATATGGTATACAGGGCTATGGTGCGCTGTTGGTAGAGAGCATTGAAGGTTGTTATAATAATGTGGTTGGCTTACCTCTGACCAAGTTGTATCAGATGTTGGCTGAGGTGGAAGTGAAGTTGTTTTGACTACTTACCACATGAAAGAGTTGCCGATTGATGACAGACCGAGAGAGAAATTAATTAGTAACGGTGTAGCATCTTTGACTAATTCGGAACTATTGGCCATACTTATTGGTTCAGGCACTAAAGAAAAATCGGCTCTTGACATAGCACGAGATTTGACGGCAGATAACGGTGTTTTAAAAAATATAGCCAAGGTTCATGATGTTAAAGAACTGGCAAAAACGAAGGGATTGGGCCGCGCTAAGGCTGCTACAATCATAGCAGCGCTGGAGCTTGGCCGTCGTATTGCCAGTGCTGAGCCACTCGCACGCGAAAGCGTAACTTCGCCAGAGGATGGAGTTGCTCTTCTGATGCCGCGCTTACGCTATGAAACGAAAGAACATTTTTTGGTAGTACTTTTAAATTCTAAAAATAAAGTTTTAGAGATTGAGCAAATATCGGAGGGTTCTTTGAATTCATCCGTTGTCCATCCTAGGGAAGTTTTCGAACCAGCAGTTCTTCATCATGCCGCTGCCATACTTACAGCGCACAATCACCCATCCGGTGATCCTATGCCGAGCAGGGAAGATAAGGATTTAACCAATACTTTGGTACAAGCTGGTAAGTATATGGGAATTCCTGTTTTGGATCATATTATTATTGGAGATGCCAGATATTTTAGTTTTAAGGAACACAGTTATTTGTAGGGTCATATTAAGGAGGAAATTATTTATGTTTGAGTTTTTAAGTTCATTATCACAGGATATGGGAATTGATTTGGGTACAGCAAATACTCTTGTGCATGTTAAAGGCAAAGGTATTGTCATACGAGAACCTTCTGTTGTGGCAGTACAAAAGGACACTAACGAAGTTTTAGCAATCGGATCGGAAGCTAAAAGAATGATTGGCAGGACGCCTGGTAATATTGTGGCCATCCGTCCTTTAAAAGATGGAGTTATTGCAGATTTCGACATAACACAGGCTATGCTGAAATTTTTCATCAAAAAAGCTATAGGTAACAAAACATTTGTGCGTCCACGTGTTGTCGTTGGTGTACCTTCAGGTGTAACGGCTGTTGAGAGAAGAGCAGTTCTTGATGCCACTATTCAAGCCGGCGCAAGAGAGGCGTATCTGATCGAAGAACCTATGGCTGCAGCAATTGGTGCCGGTCTGCCTGTACAAGAAGCGACTGGTAACATGGTCGTTGATATTGGTGGTGGAACCTCTGAAGTAGCTGTTATCTCTCTTGGAGGAATTGTTGTCAGCAGGTCTGTACGCATTGGCGGTGACAAGATGGATGAAGCAATTGTTCAATATATTAAGAAAAGATATAATCTTTTAATTGGTGAGCGGACAGCTGAGGAAATAAAGATTACTATCGGAACTGCAATGAAGGTTGACAATCCTGATACGATGGAAATACGTGGACGCGACTTGGTTACCGGCTTGCCGAAAACGTTGACCATCGATGCCAACCAAATTCAGGAAGCATTGAGCGAACCTGTTGCGGGGATTATTGATGCAGTTCGTGGCTCACTGGAACGTACACCGCCAGAGTTGTCGGCTGATATTATGGATCGAGGCATTGTGATGACAGGCGGAGCTTCCTTGCTGCGTAATCTTGATCGGTTGCTGAGTAAGGAAACGGGTATGCCTGTATATGTTTCAGATTCTGCACTTTCCTGTGTTGCATTGGGAACAGGTATAGCTGTTGAGCATGTTGATATTTACAAAAAAGGTTTTATGGCTGCTTCAAACCGCGCATAAAATAAGGGAATAAGGAGAACACGCTTGTGAGTAAGAGAAGTGTGTTAGTCGTTATTGCGGTGGCAATTGCATTTTTGTTAATGGTTCTGGCTGTCCAAGGCAGAGCTAGGTTGCCTTGGCTTGACAGAACAATTGTTGCTATTGCGGCACCAGTAAATGAAAAACTGGTTGCGATATCAAACCATGCAAATTCTGTGAGGAATTTTTTTGCTGCCTTAACGACTATGCAGGAAGAAAATAAAAAATTAAAAGCTGAAGTTGAAACTTTACGTTATGCTAACATTAGGATGGCTGAGATATGGGCTGAAAATCAACGTTTGTCCAATCTTCTGCAATATAAAAATGAAGCAAAAAACCTTAAATTGCAAACTGCAAAGGTTATTGGCAAGAATATTGGCGATGCCAAGGATACAGTGCTCATTAATATTGGCAGTAATGCAGGTATTAGAGAAAATATGGCTGTTATTAATGCTTCAGGATTGGTTGGTATTATAGATGAGACATATCCAAATGCTGCCAGGGTATTATTGATTACGAGCCCAAGGTGCAAAGCCGGCGGTATTGTATTGCGTGCGAATTCTCGTGTAGTTGGAATCGTCAATGGCTTGGCAGGCGACGATGGTGTTTTGCAGATGAGCAATATGGCTCGCGATGCTGATATTATTGAAGGTGATATTATTGTTACTTCAGGCTTCGGAGGCAATCATCCCAACGGTTTAGTAATTGGTACTGTGTCTGAAGTTTCTCTTAATGTCGGTGGTTTGCTGAAACATGCTAAAATCGTTCCAACCGTGGATTTTGGACGTTTAGAGGAAGTAATGGTAATAACAAACTATCAAAATCCTACTAGTCTAATAAAAAATGATAAAATTGCCGATAAGCAGCAGAGTGGGGGGCCGGTGAAATGAATGTACTGATTTGGCCGGTTTTTCTTCTGCTGTTATTGTCGTTACAGACATCATGGTTTGCGCTTTTCCCGGGAAATAATTTTACTCCGGATTTTCTTTTGCTTTTTGTTGTTTTTCACGCCATGTTCAGCGGCAGCAATAAAGGAGCTGTTTTTGGTGCTGCGGTTGGCCTTGTTCAGGATGCGCTTGCACCGACTATATTCGGTTTTCATATTGTAACACGTGCTTTAGTAGGGTTTTTTATTGGTGAAACAAAAGAACGTGTCTTTAAAGACAATGCACAGGGTTATCTCGTCTTTGTTGGTGTGGCAAGTTTGTTCATCAAAATTGCACATCTTGTATTGTTATTAATAATTACCACTTCTGCTTCTGGGTGGCTTTTGAATTATTTTTGGGAGATGATTCTCTATTTAGTTTCAAATTTAGTCGTTTCACTTCCCATGTGGCTGATTTTGCAAAAGATAGGTGCATGGCTGGAAAAACGAAAAAGTTATTAAGAAAATGAGGAGATGAGACACCGCGATGCTCAACAAAAAATATGCATATCGTTTGGAATTATTAATGTTAGCGTCAATGCTAATTTTCGCGGTGTTAATTGGCAGAATGGCCTATCTTCAACTATATAAAGGAGATTATTACTATCGCTTGTCAGAGGGTAATAGGATTCGTGCAGTCAAAATATTAGCGCCGCGTGGCATAATTTATGACTGTAATGGCGAAGAGTTGGTAAAGAATGAACCAGGTTTTGTGGTTTCATTGTTGAGAACAAATAAGAAACCCGACATGGCTGTAATTAACAAATTAGCAGCAATTATTGAAGTAAAGCCTGAACAAATTTTGGAAAAAATCAAGCAAAATGAAGATAGCTATGAACCAATTCGGATAAAAAGCAATCTTACGCCAGCTATGGTCACCAAGATTGAAGAACAATCTGGCGACCTTCCGGGTATTTTGCTGGAAATGCAATCCATACGTAAATATGTAAACAACGAATTGGCAGTGCATGTATTGGGATATGTAGGTGAAGTCAGTGAATATGAAATAAGTCAAGGAAGAAATGCTGATTTGAAGGTTGGTAGTATTGTTGGCAAAGCTGGTTTGGAACGTTTTTATGATAATTTTCTGCGTGGTATTGATGGCAGTTATCGTGAAGAGGTTGATGTTGCTGGCAGTGTTGTCCAAACACTTGATGAATTGCCTCCTAAACCAGGACATGGACTTGTCCTTACCATCGATGCCAAATTACAGCGTCAGGTAGAGAAAATAGTTGATGAACATCTTAAGTTCTTGCGTTCCAGCGGTTTCGCGCCTAATGCTAATGCCGCTGCTATCATTGCCATAGACCCGCGCAATGGCGCAATTAAAGCTCTTGTAAGCAGGCCGGCGTTTAATCCTAATTTGTTTGTAAATGGCATATCATCCAAAGACTGGAAAGCTATCAACGACAATCCGTTTGACCCTATGGCAAATAAAGTTATTTCTGGTGAATATCCACCAGGTTCAACGTTTAAAATAGTAACTGGCTCTGCAGCTTTGGAAACAGGCAAAGTTACACCGCAGGAAATGATTTTTGACTCGGGTAAACATTGGCTTATTCCGATGGGTAACTCGGAGGGTGAAGCGTTGGGATGGATTAATTTTCACAAGGCTTTGGCAGCTTCAGATAATGTTTACTTTTACGAGATGGGTAATCGCGTAGGTATTGATGTTTTGAAGAAATATGCTGCTATGTTTGGCTTTGGCAAGGCAACTGGCATAGATCTTTTTGGCGAAAATGAAGGCATTATTGCGAGCCCTGAATATAAAATGAAAGTTTTTGATGAAGACTGGTATCTCGGTGATACCTTTAATGCGGCAATAGGCCAAGGCTTTAATTTGGCAACGCCGATACAATTAGCTGTTATGTTAAGCGCGGTAGCGAATAATGGCGATATTTACAAACCTCATTTGGTAGATAAAATAGTTAATGATGACGGCAGCCTTGTGAAACAAATTAAACCTGAGAAAGTTGGTCACCTGCCGGTTTCTGCAGAAACTTTGGAACTGTTGCAAAGTGCTTTGAAAGCTGTTGCCCAAGAGGGTGGTACAGCAGCACAAATGGCTAATTTGTCTGTACCTGTTGCAGGTAAGACCGGTACTGCAGAGAATCCTCATGGCAAGGATCATGGCTTATTTGTAGGCTATGCTCCTGCCGATAATCCCAATTTGGTTGTAGTTGCTGTTGTCGATCAGGGCGGTTTTGGTGCTGTATCCGCTGCACCTATTGTAAAACAGATATTCGAATATGTTTTCCCGCCTAAGCAACCGGCAATTGTCAACAATCAGAAAAAACAATAGGAAGGTT
This sequence comes from Acidaminococcaceae bacterium, assembly GCA_050256135.1. Lineage (GTDB taxonomy): Bacteria > Bacillota > Negativicutes > Acidaminococcales > Acidaminococcaceae > RZYP01. The sequence continues at coordinate 16,705 of JBFWIF010000007.1, forward strand.
AACAATGGAATTAGGCAGAATACTGAAAAGGTTAGATTATGTACTGCTGTTTGCTGTTTTGGCGCTTACAGCCATAGGAATTACGTTGATTGGCAGTGCGACACATGTTAATCTCGTATCGGAAGATCGTTATTGGTATGTACAGCGTCAGAGTATGTTTGCTGTGCTGAACTTAATATTCATCTTTGTTTCCCTACGTTTTGACTATAGGCTGCTGGAAGACATGTCTAAAAGACTATACATCTTCAATCTGATAATGCTGCTCGCAGTTATGTTTCTTGGTCATTCGGCGCTTGGCGCCCAACGCTGGATACAAATAGGGCCTGTCAGCATTCAGCCAAGCGAGTTTTCCAAAATAATTATGATCGTGGCTCTTTCGGCGTTTATCAATAAGAGGTTGGATGACCTGGATTCCTTCTGGAGCTGGCTTCCGGTTTTCGGTTATGTTTTGGTCCCGTTTTTATTGGTAATGAAGCAGCCTGATCTTGGCACAGCACTGGTGTTTGCAGCTATTTTGCTGGGACTTATGATAATCTGTGGGTTTAAAAAGAAATTCTTTTTACGGCTTTTGGCTGCGGGTGTTGTTTCAGCGCCTTTGTTGTGGATGCTTCTGCATGATTATCAGAAAATGAGGCTAAAAGTATTTCTTGATCCCGGTCTTGAACCGCAGGGAGCGGGCTATCATGTTATTCAGTCGATGATTGCCATTGGTTCGGGCATGTTGACCGGCAAGGGGTTGTTTCTAGGAACTCAAAGCCAACTGGATTTTTTGCCGGAAAATCATACTGATTTTATATTTGCAGTTGCCGGTGAAGAATTCGGTTTTATTGGCACGACGATAATTTTACTTCTTTACTTGGTAGTAATCTATCGGGGGCTTAATATAGCGATGAATGCCACAGATGATTTTGGTACCTTATTGGCGACAGGGATAGTATCCATGTTTGTTTTCCATGTTTTGGTCAATGTCGGTATGACGGCTGGCATCATGCCGGTCACAGGTGTGCCATTGCCTTTTATGAGCTACGGCGTAAGTTCGTTGACAACGAATATGATTTTAATAGGTTTATTGCTTAATATAAATATGCGTCAGCAAAAGCTGACTTTTAAGTAAGGAGAAATATATGACTAAACAATTTCCCATAGATATACTTAGCCAAGTACAGAAACCAGCTCGCTATACTGGTGGCGAATTTGGCAGCATCATCAAAGCTGCAGAGGATACCAAGGTCTCGATTGTCTTGGCTTTTCCGGATGTTTATGAAGTTGGTATGAGTTATTTGGGGTTCAAGATTCTTTATCATATCCTGAACAAAGAAGAAGGGGTTGCAGCTGAACGCGTTTATGCTCCCTGGGTTGATATGGAAGCTAAAATGCGGGAAAATGGCTTGCCACTGGCATCACAGGAAACAGGAAAAACTCTAAAAGAGTTTGATTTCGTTGGTTTTACTTTGCAGTATGAATTGTCTTATACCAATATTCTTAACATGCTTGATCTTGGACAAATACCTTTGTTCAGCAAAGAACGTACCGATGAGGATCCGTTTGTCATTGCCGGTGGGCCTTGTGTATATAACCCTGAACCTTTGGCTGATTTTGTGGATTTTTTTATCATTGGTGAAGGTGAAGAAATTATGGTTGAGCTGATGGATGCCTACAAGCAATGGCAAAATGAAGGCTTGCCTGGGGGACGCAGCGAATTTTTGCAACGAGTTGTTCGTATTGATGGTATTTATGTACCTTCTTTCTATGATGTTGAATATCTTCCGGATGGCAAAGTGGCAAAGGTTAAAGCCAATAATCCTATGGCACCGGCAGTTGTGAAAAAGCGTGTAGTAAAGGACATGAACACTAGTTCTTTCCCAACCGCGCCGATAGTGCCTTTTGGTGAAATCGTGCATGACCGTATTATGCTGGAAGTCTTCAGGGGCTGTACCCGCGGCTGCCGTTTCTGCCATGCTGGCATGGTTTATCGTCCGGTCAGAGAAAGAAAGCCTGAGCTGCTGAAGCAATTGGCAAGGGAACTTGTTGATAATACAGGGTACAATGAGATTTCTTTGGTATCCCTCAGCACGGCCGACTACTCCTGCCTGGCACCGCTTATTCATGACTTGATAACAGAGCTCAAAGAAGAAAAAGTAAGTATTTCTCTGCCATCCTTGCGTGTTGACAGCTTCTCGGTTGATTTGGCTAAAGAAGTGCAGGCTGTACGCAAAAGTGGCCTGACCTTTGCTCCGGAGGCCGGCAGCCAAAGAATGCGCAATGTTATTAATAAAGGCGTGACTGAAGAAGACCTGATGAATGCCGTTGGCGCTGCCTTCGAGTCAGGTTGGTCTACGGTTAAACTTTACTTTATGATTGGTTTGCCTGGTGAAACTGATGAAGATATTTTGGCTATCGCTGAACTTGCCAAGGCTGTTCAGTATAAATATTTTCAGATTACTGGACACAGGGGGGCCAAAGTTACCGTCAGCGTTTCATCCTTTGTCCCCAAACCCTATACACCTTTCCAATGGAAGGGCCAGGATACGATTGAAGAAATTAGACGTAAACAGATGTTGTTGAAGGATGCCCTGAAGGTCAAAAATATAACCTATCAATATCATGACTCCGTAACCAGTGTTATAGAAGGCGTTTTTGCCCGTGGCGACCGCCGCCTAGGCAAAGCTCTTTATCTGGCCTGGCAGAGAGGGGCCAAATTTGATGGCTGGTCTGAACACTTTTCCTACAACAGATGGCTGGAAGCAATTAGTGACTGCAGCCTCGATAAAGCTTTTTATGCTAATAGGGACAGGGATATGGATGAAATATTCCCTTGGGAGCATATTCAGCCTGCTGTGAGCAGAGCATTTTTGTGGAATGAATATCAAAAATCTTTGCGTGAAGAATTGACGGAGGACTGTCGCCACGGAAAATGCAGCGGATGCGGTGTCTGTCCAAGTCTTGATGTCAAAATCATAGATTGGAAAGGACAGAGCCATAATGAAGCTAAGAATTAAGATAACAAAAGATGCCGGAATTCGTTTTATCTCACACCTAGAGTACGTTCGCACCATTGAGAGAGCTATCAGAAGGGCTAAACTGCCTGTTGCGTATTCAGAAGGTTTTAATCCTCACATGAAGTTTTCATTGGCTTCTGCTTTGGGCGTTGGTGTGACCAGCGAAGCAGAATTTGTAGAAATTGAGCTTGCTGAGGAAATAGACTTGCCGGTTACGATGCTAAAATTAGCAGTTAATCTGCCAACAGGAATACGTATTTTAGCAGCTGACCTGGCCGATACTAAGGCTGATAAACTGATGGCACAAGCAGGAGGTGCCGATTACAAGGTAGTCGTTCCTTGTGAAGATAACTGTAATTGGCAGGCTGCTGTCGAAAATTTTAATGAAGCAGAAAGCGTTTTGTTTCAAAAACCTATTCCTAAAGGCAGAGGCAAAACCAAAGAAATTGAAGTAAAGGATTTTATCAGCCATTTAGAGGCTGATAATTCTGGAGAAAACTTGCAGATAACGTTTTCCTGTAAGATTACTCCGGCTGGCAGCATGAAGGCGGCTGAATTTCTTCTGGTATTACGGGATTCCTTTGAGCTGCCACTAGTGGTGGAAAAAGCTGATATATTAAGAACTGATTTATACGCGGTTGATCAAGATGGAAAAAAGAAGCCGCTTTTAAAACCTGAATACATTGCTTAACTGAATTGATGGAAAGTGGGGAGAACCATGCCGAAAACGATTATTATCAGTGCGACGCCGGAAGAAACGCGCATGGCACTGACAGAAGGCGGTAAGCTGATGGAATATGTTGTTGAGCGCAATAGTGAACGGCATATGGTTGGCAGCGTCTTCAAAGGAAAAGTTAAAAATGTAGTACGCGGTATTCAGGCAGCCTTTGTCGATATCGGTCGTGAACAAAATGCTTTTCTTTTTTTGGGTGAAAACACCAATGTCAGTGAAGGACAATCGTTATTGGTACAGGTAACCAAAGATGCCCGAGGCACTAAAGGACCTACGGTAGTCAGAGAGATTGCTTTACCCGGAAGGTATGCAGTATTGCTGCCTTCTTCGGACTATATTGGCATTTCCCATAAGATAAACAATAAGGATGAAAAACTGAGACTTAAGTCGCTGGTGGCTGCGCATAAACCCGAAGGGGTAGGTTTTGTTGTCCGCACTTTAGCTGAAAACGTGCCTGATGAGCTTTTGTTGGCAGACATCAGACAGCTTCTGGCAACATGGCAGGTTATCAGTGCCAGGGCACAGCATGGGCAGGCACCGATGCTTTTGTACCGTGAACTTGACTTATCTGTCAGGATAGTGCGCGATTATCTGACAGAACAGGTAGATAGGATTATTCTCGATGATGCTGTCGTCTATAAGCGCGTTTGCGAACTTTTGCGCGATATGGGCAGCGATTTGCCAACAAAATTGGTACTGCACGAAAGCAAGGATGATGTTTTCGCATATTACCAATTAAACGACCAGATTGCTGGCATTTCTGACCGTAAGGTTTGGCTGGACTGCGGTGGTTATCTGGTTATTGATTATACTGAGGCCATGACGGTAATTGATGTTAACAGCGGCAAATTCAGCGGCAATAGAACGTTGGAAGATACGGTTATGCAGATTAACCGCCAGGCTGCATCTGAGATAGCCAGACAATTGCGCTTGCGTGATATCGGTGGCATCATAGTTGTCGATTTCATTGATATGCATTCTGAGGAAAACCAAAAGGAAATTATAGCTCTGTTGAATAGTGCCCTGGCAGACGATAAGATGAAGCCGAAGGTTCAGGACATTACGGTGCTGAATTTGGTTGAGATCACCAGGAAGAAGGCCAGGCAGAATTTATCGACAGTATTATATAATACTTGTCCGACGTGCCAAGGAAGCGGGCGGGTACAGTCGCCGGAAACTATCAGCGTAGAGATCAGGAGGCGTCTGCGCCATCTGATGAGTAAGCGCATGGCGGCTAGGAATGTACTGATCCAGGTGCATCCGTTGGTGGCCGAGTGGTTGATCAAGCATGATGTCAAACATATGGAACGCGAATTTTCCTGCAGCATTTTGGTGGAGCCGGATGAAAGGCTGCATGTGGAAGCTTTCGCTATTCTGGATAATACAGCTCTTGACAAATAATTGCTGTTATGGTAAATTAGCTTAGTATAGACTGTACAGGTCTGTCTCCGACCGCACGAAGAGGTTCCGAAATCTCCTCTGATGCAGGAGTACCGTATTTGGCGAGTATTAGAAGAGGGAGGTGTAACTCATGTACGCAATTATCCAAACTGGTGGTAAACAATACCGCGTTAGCGAAGGCGATGTTCTTTCTGTAGAGAAATTGTCGGTAGCTGAAGGCGAAGAAGTAGTTTTTGACCAAGTTTTGACTGTTGTTGCTGACGGCGATGTCAAAATCGGCAAACCGATTCTTGAAGGCGCAAAAGTAACAGCTAAAGTTGTGGAACACGGCAAAGGCGAGAAGATTTTGGTTTTCAAATATAAAGCAAAATCCAATTATCGTAAACGTCAAGGCCATCGTCAACCATATACTAAAGTTGAAATTTCTAAAATCGAAGAATAATCGCTATGATTAAAATCGATTTATTTAAAAATGAGAAAAACCTGATGGTAGCTTATGAAGTCAACGGTCATGCCGATTATGCCGAAGAAGGCAAGGACATTGTCTGTGCAGCGGTTTCCGCTTTGACTTTAGCGGCCATTAATGGTCTTGAAGAACATTTAAAACGTGAGCTGTCCTATGAGTGCAGCGACGGTGATTTAAAAGTAACATTAAAGCAAACGCCGGATGATTTGACACAGGCAATTCTGGCAACCATGGAAATGGCTCTGAAAGATATTGCAGAACAATATCCGCGGCGTGTTCGGATTAAAGAACACAGGAGGTGAATTCCGTGATTAAGATTCAATTACAATTATTTGCACATAAAAAAGGTACTGGTAGCTCCCACAATGGTCGTGATTCTAACGCTCAAAGATTGGGAACTAAAGCTCATGACGGTCAGCTTGTTACAGCAGGCAGCATTATCGTTCGTCAACGTGGCACCAGATTCCATGTAGGCAATAACGTAGGTATCGGTAAGGATCATACTATTTATGCATTGGTTGAAGGTAACGTTGCTTTTGAACGTAAAGGCCGTGACCAAAGACAAATCAGCGTATATCCTGCTACTGCAGAAACCATGTAATTTGCAATTCACGAATACCCGTGACTAAATGTCACGGGTATTTTTTTGTTAAAAGAAAGCTAAATGTGTACTTATATGCGCATTATTTGCCGGTAACGCTAGTTCACTTATAGTCTATTGTGTATTATAATGAATATATAGTGGTGCAGGAATGCAATAAAAGGATTAGGAGAAAAAATATGTTTATTGACAGAGCGAGAATATATGTCGAAGCGGGAGCCGGCGGTGACGGCGCCAGCAGTTTCCGTAGAGAAAAATTTGTAGAGAAAGGCGGCCCAAACGGCGGCAACGGTGGTCGTGGCGGTAGTGTTATTCTGGTTGCAGATAAAAACCTTAATACCTTGGTCGATTTTCGGTATAAAAGAAAATTTGTTGCCAAACGTGGCAATGCGGGTGGCAATAGTAACTGTACAGGTGCGGCAGCTGACGATGTAATTGTACGTGTCCCTATGGGCACTCTGGTTAAAGATGATGCGACAGGTGTTATCTTGGCAGATTTGACTGAGGACGGGCAGCAGTTCAGAGCAGCTAAAGGTGGCCGCGGCGGCAAGGGTAATGCATGCTATGTAACCAGTACGAATCGTGCACCAACGTTTGCCGAAAAAGGAGAGCCTGGAACTTTATGCTGGCTGAAGTTGGAATTGAAGTTATTGGCTGATGTTGGTCTTGTAGGTTATCCAAGTGTTGGAAAGTCTAGTATCATATCACGAGTTTCAGCGGCTAAACCAGAAATAGCAGCATATCCTTTTACTACACTTACACCAGTTCTTGGTGTAGTACGCATTGACACGGAACGCAGTTTTGTTTTGGCTGATATTCCCGGACTTATTGAAGGCGCACACAAAGGTGTCGGTCTCGGATATGACTTTTTGCGTCATATAGAACGTACCAAAGTTCTTTTACATGTGCTGGATGTTTCAGGACTTGAAGGTCGTGATCCAGTTGAGGATTTTGACAAGATTAATGAGGAATTGGCTCTTTACAGCGAAAAACTTGCACGCAGAAAACAACTTGTTGTTGCGAATAAAATGGATTTGCCGGAGGCAGTTGAGAATTTCCCTCGTGTAGCAGAATATGTGAAGGGTAAAGGCTGTGAAATAATAAAAGTATCAGCGGCCACAGGCGAGGGTCTGAATGAACTTATGTACAAAGCGTATGAAATGCTGCAGAACTATGTGCCGGAACCGGAAGAAGAAGAGACAAGAAAGTTGAGTGAAGAAGATCCTGACAGCTTCGAAATTATTCCGGGCAATGATACGGATTTTGAAGTAAAAGGCAAGAATATAGAACGTCTTGTTGCCATGACTAATTTTGATAATGACGAAGCACTTTACCGTTTTCAGTTAATTTGGCGCAGGCTGGGGATTGAAGAAGCGTTGAAAGAGAAGGGTGTACAAGAAGGGCAGACTGTCCGCATTCGTGACATGGTATTTGAGTTTAAGGAACAGTAAAGGGATGAGTAGTTTGAGTTTTGATCGGGCAACGCTGAAAGATGTGAAGAGAATTGTAATAAAAGTTGGCAGCAGTACTATTACTTATGGCAACGGCAAAAGGAATTTTTCAAGGATAGACCATCTGGCACGTGAAATTGCTGATTTGGCAAATCAAGGCAAAGAGATCATTCTTGTTTCTTCTGGTGCAGTCGCAGTTGGTGTCGATCGTTTGGGGTTAGCATCCAAACCAAAGACTATTCCCGGTAAACAGGCTGCTGCAGCGGTTGGACAGGGAGTATTGATGCACACTTATGAAAAAATATTTGCCGAATATGGACAAATTGTTGCTCAGGTACTACTGACAAGAGTAGATTCAGTTGACAGGCATCGTTATACTAACTCCCGTAATACTTTTTTGGCGCTGCTTGAACATAAAGTAATACCTATTGTTAATGAAAATGACGTTGTTGCCATTGATGAGTTGAAAATTGGCGATAATGATAATCTTTCGGCTTTGGTTGCCGGCATCGTCGACGCGGATCTTCTTATAATCCTTTCCGATGTCGACGGCTTATATACGGCTAATCCGCAAAAAGAGCCAAATGCTAAATTAGTACATGAGGTAACGGATATTACGCCAGAAATAGAAGCCAGTGCAGGTGATGCTGGCTCGAAGGTCGGTACAGGCGGTATGTTTACGAAGATTCAAGCGGCTAAAATGGCTACAAGCTCTGGTATTAATATGATTATTGCTTCCGGTGAAGAAAATGATGCCATCCGCCGCATTTTGGAAGGTGAAGAAATTGGCACACTTTTTGTTTCCAGAGAGAACCGTTTGCAGTTCAGAAAACGCTGGCTGGCTTTTGGAGCGAGAATAGCAGGAAAAATTGTTGTTGACGATGGTTGTGCTAAGGCAGTTCGTAAGGCTGGTAGCTGCAGCATTTTAGCAGCTGGTATAACAGATGTGGAAGGTGAATTTGAGGCTGGTAACACCATCAGTGTTATAAATAAAAATGGACATGAATTGGCTAGAGGCCTGACAAATTATTCCTCCGACGAGTTAGAGATCATAAAGGGAGCGAAAACTTCGGAGATTGAAATTTTACTTGGGCACAAACATTTTGATGAAGTTATTCACCGTGATGACTTGGTGATTTTGTAGGAGGTAAAAGATGGAAGTAAAAGCACAAATAGAGGAACAAGCGATTGCTGCAAATAAAGCTTCACGAGCATTGGCTAATGTATCTACTAAAGTAAAAAATGAAGCTCTCAGAGCGATGGCAGAAGCGCTATGCCTTTGCAAAAAATATATTTTGGAAGAAAACAAAGCTGACATGGAATGCGGACGACAAAATGGTATGAGCGAATCGATGCTTGACCGTTTGATGCTTACAGAAGGCAGGATAGAAGGTATGGCAGAAGGACTCAGGCAGGTGGCAGAATTACCTGATCCGATAGGAGAGGTAATTTCGGGCAGACAGCTTGCTAATGGCCTAAACTTAACGAAAGTCAGAGTGCCGCTTGGAGTTATAGCGATTATATATGAAGCGCGCCCTAATGTTACTGCTGATGCTATCGGCCTTTGCCTGAAGTCGGGAAACGCAGTTATTTTGAAGGGCGGCTCCGAAGCCATCCACTCTAATAAAGCGATTGCCGGCGTATTGACAGAAGCAGCAGAAGGTGCCGGTATTCCTAAAGCTGCAGTACAGTTCATTGATTCGATTGATCGTATGGCTGTACAAGAGTTGATTAGAATGCATCGTTATGTCGACGTTGTAATCCCGCGTGGTGGTGCCGGCCTGATTAATATGGTTGTGCAAAACAGTTCTGTTCCGGTTATTCAGACTGGCGTCGGTGTTTGTCATACTTTTGTTGACGAAAATGCTGATCTCGTTATGGCGAGGGAAATTGCTTTTAATGCAAAGGTATCACGTCCTGCTGTCTGCAATGCCATGGAGACATTATTGGTACACGAGAAAATTGCTGCCGACTTTTTGCCAGCTATGCTAAAACGTTATTTTGATGCTGGAGTTAAAATTTTTGGCTGTCCGCTGACGAAAGCTTTTGATACGCGAGTAGAACCGGCGACTGAGGAAGATTGGTCTACAGAATATGGCGATTTGCGACTGTCAGTAAAAATTGTTCAAGACATTGATGAAGCTATAGACCATATTGCCAGATATGGAACCAAACATTCAGAAGCTATTGTGACAAGAAGTTATGAAAGTGCAAGGAAGTTTCAGCAGAACGTAGACGCAGCTGCTGTATATGTTAATGCATCTACGCGTTTTACTGATGGCTTCGAATTCGGTTTTGGTGCAGAAATAGGTATCAGTACGCAAAAGCTGCATGCCAGAGGACCCATGGCCCTGCCGGAATTAACAAGTGTAAAATATTTAATCAATGGAACAGGACAAATCAGAGGTTAACCGGAAGGGCCTGGCCTTAATAAAAGGCCGGGTCTTTTATTTAACTGTACTTTAAATGTATTTATGGCGGTAAGGACATGAAAAAATCACGTACTTGTCACAGAGACACTTTTGACTGTTGGGTCAGGCTGTTTTATAATTGGTACTATAAAGCGTGACTACTTGAAAATAGAGAATGCGAGCGTGAGAATTATGATGCAGTTTTTCAAAAACAACAAAATGAAAATCATAGCACTTATTTTGTTGATGGCTGTTGGCTTTGGCGGGTACAAATATTATGAAGGCACAAAAACGCCGGAAAAAGTAGAAAAAACGGCGGTTGTTGAACGCGGTGATTTGGTTGCCAGCATTTCTGCCACAGGCTCACTGAGTGCTGTCGATAATGTTGACATCAACTCTAAAATAACAGGGCGTATTGTAGAAGTTTATGTCAAGGAAAATCAACATGTGACAGCTGGCCAGAAACTGTTGAAATTGGATGATAAAACATTGGTAGCGACACAAATGCAGGCAGCGGCAAAACTGCAGAATGCTTTAGCGACATATAATCGTTATCGCGCACTTGTGAATCAGGGTGCTATTGCCCGCAGTGAATTCGATACAGCGGAGGCTGACTATATCGTGGCGCAAGCTAGTTATGATACGGCTACTTCTAATGTTAATGACACAATAATAACCTCACCGATTGGCGGCTATGTAATTGGAGAACCGACACCTGTTGGTCAAACTGTTTCTTCTGGTATTTCGACACCTCAGGTTTTGATGTCGATTGCCAATCTTGATAAGATGCAGATAGAAACCTTGGTTGATGAATCAGATATTGGTCATGTTAAAGTTGGACAAAAAGTGCAATTTACTGTTGATGCCTATCCGGATGTTACTTTTGAAGGAATAGTGAGATTGGTTTCGCGCAGTGCTACAAAATCAAGCAATGTAATCTATTATACTGTTTATGTAGATGTTGATAACCAAGACGGCAAGCTGCTGCCAACAATGACAGCGCGTACAGAGATTATCACTGATAAGGCCAGCGATGTTTTGATGGTGCCTATAACGTGCCTGCGTTCCGAAGGAAAGAAACGTTATGTGCAAGTTTATGACGAAGCAACGAAGACTAGCAGAAATGTATATGTAACCGTTGGACTAACAAGTGACGAAAAAGCAGCAGTTACCGGTGATCTTCAGGTTGGTGACAAATTGCTGGTGCGTGCAGCTAAAACAACCACTACGAAAACCAACAAAAATACAATGGGCGGGCCACCGCGCTTCTAGACTGAGAGGATATGAAGATGGTTGTCATCGAATTGAAAGATATAGTTAAAACTTATCAGATGGGTGACTCTATAGTACATGCGCTTGATCATGTCACAGTTGATATAGGTGTAGGTGAATTTACTTCTATCGTGGGTCCATCTGGTTCCGGTAAATCAACCATGATGAATATCATAGGCTGTCTTGATCGTCCTACTTCCGGTCAATATTTTCTTGACGGTAAGGAGATTGGTGGTTACGACGATGACGAGCTGGCTAAAACTCGTAATGAAAAAATAGGGTTTGTGTTTCAAAACTTCAACTTGCTGCCGCGCTTATCAGCACTGCTGAATGTTGCTTTGCCGCTTGTTTATGCCGGCATACCTGAGCCTGAACGGCTGGAAAGAGCCAGAGAAACCTTGGCATCTGTTGGGTTGGGCGATCGTGTTAACCATAAACCAACGGAAATGTCTGGCGGACAACGGCAACGCGTGGCTATAGCAAGAGCTTTAATCAATCATCCTGCCATTATCATGGCAGATGAACCTACGGGTAATCTTGATACTAAATCCAGTTACGAAATTATGGATATTTTTCATGGTTTGAATGCTGCTGGTAAGACTGTAGTAATGGTTACCCATGAACCTGATATTGCAGAAATGACGAAGCGTATCATACATATGAGAGACGGTAAAATTATCCAGGATGAATGGAGGTAAGACATAATGTTTGCAGAAAGCATCAAAATGGCTATTGATGGCATGATTACCAACAAGATGCGGACATTTCTTACCTTGCTTGGTATAATTATCGGTGTCGGAGCTGTTATTGCCATGGTTTCGCTAGGGTTGGGCGTCAAAGCGCAGATCAAGGACAATATCTCCAGCTTGGGCAGCAATCTGTTGATTATCAGTTCTGGCGGCAGAACTTCTTCCGGTGCAAGGCTGGCTTCAGGAACCGGTGTAAGATTAACTTATGATGATGCCAAAGCCATAGAAAAAAATGTAAGCGGTATTGAATATGTCGCACCATCTGTCAGTTCTTCTTATCAACTTGTCGTAGGTAATCAGAACTGGACAACGAATGTTGAAGGTACTACACCGAATATAATAGATATACGCAGTTTTAAGATGGAAGACGGCCGCATGTTTACTGATAAAGACCTTGATAGCAGGGCGCGCGTTGCAGTAATAGGCCAGACCATTGTTGACAATCTTTTCCCTGACGGCGACCCAATTGGTAAAATAGTACGTATCAATAAAGCACCATTTAAAGTTGTTGGCGTTTTGGGAATTAAAGGTCAATCTGCTAATGGACAGGACCAGGATGATGTGGTCTATATTCCACTGACAACAGCCCAGCAGCGCATGATGGGTATTACATATATTAATCGTATTACAGTGCAGGCTGAGAATGAAGATGTAATCAACGATGCGCAGACCGACATTGAAACTTTGTTGCGTACTAGACACAAGGTAAAGGATGGCGGCGATGATGACTTTACCGTTCGAAATTTGGCTGCTTTGATGGATACAATGATGGAAACAGCTAATACTATTACTCTGTTGTTAGGTAATATAGCCGCCATTAGTCTTTTGGTCGGCGGCATTGGGATTATGAATATAATGCTTGTCTCTGTTACAGAAAGAACCAGAGAAATCGGTATCAGAAAGGCTTTAGGGGCAACGTATAATAATATTTTACTGCAATTTTTGATTGAGGCCATGGTTATTGGTGTAGTCGGCGGAATTTTGGGAACAATATTAGGTGTTGGTGCCTCATATGCACTTTCCTATTTTTCTGGCTGGAAAACAGTTGTTTCTGTAGTGGCAATCGTAGTTGCGGTAGTATTTTCTGTCGGCATCGGCTTGTTCTTCGGTATTTACCCAGCGAGAAAAGCTGCCTTGCTTGACCCTATTGATGCATTACGTTATGAATAGTAAACGCAAGACAACTTTCAGCGAAATATGGCGTGCCTGGTGTGATTATTGTAAAAAACCAAAGACTATTTTTGACTTGAAAGACAGAGCGAAAGGTCTCATAATTCTTATTATCTTGATTATACTTTTGCAGGCAGTTGTGCAAGCTTTGCTTAATTGGTATAATTAGTAGCAAGACATTGAGAGTAGGTGATGGGAATCGCCGTTAACCGCAAAAGAATAGGCATAATTGGCGGATCATTCGATCCAATACACAAAGGGCATCTAGAAACTGCAGAATTTGTTTATCAGCAATTAGGGCTGGAGAAAATAATATTTATTCCCGCTTATATTGCTCCGCATAAAATCGGCATGGAATATGCCCTAGCTGAGCACCGTTATCAAATGACTTTATTGGCTATTCAGGACAATCCACATTTCTGTGTTTCCGATATAGAATTGAAACGCAAGGGCGTTTCTTATACATATGATACGATTGCAGCTTTACATGAATATTATGGCGATGGTTATGAGTTGTACTTCATTATTGGTGCTGACTCCGTGGCAGAGCTTGATACCTGGATCAAGGTACGAGAAATTATGGCTTTATGTACTTTTGTCGCAGCGACGAGGCCAGGCTTTGCGCCTGAAGTAAAAAAAGTTATTGAGTATTTTGGTGAATTAGGCAGAACGAAAATTAAGTGGCTCAATACGCCGGAAATGGATATTTCTTCTACGGATATCAGGCAGCGTGTTCAGGATAATTGCTCCATTACGGGTCTTGTTCCTGCCCAAGTAGAAGAATACATACATCAAAAAGGCCTCTACCGCTCGTAGCAGGTCTTGTTTGGTTTTTGACTAGTTAGAGGAGGAGCGATTTATGCTGACAATTAAAGAAATGGAGGAATTGTTGGAAAAAGCATTGCCGCGTAAGCGTTTTGAACATTCTACAGCTGTTTATGAAACAGCTATTGAGTTGGCAAAAATTCATAATGCCGATATGGAAAGAGTCAGGGTAGCATCTCTTTTGCATGATTGTGGCCGCGAAATACCAACAAGAGATAATTTATTAAAAGCTGCTGAATTTAATATCCCAATTGATGATGTTGAAGCAAACCAGCCTATTTTGCTACACGCCAAACTGGGTGTTTATTTAGCGCAGCATAAATATGGTGTTGAGGATCAAGAGATATTAAAAGCAATTTTGTATCATACAACTGGCGCAGCTAGTATGTCAAAAATTGACATGATTGTTTATCTTGCTGATTTACTGGAGCCAAAACGCGGATTTTTTGGTATAGAAGAAATGCGGCAGTTGGTAAAAGTTGATTTGGAAAAAACAATGATGAAGGCTTACGCCCTTACAATTAAATATTTGCTCGAACATGATCTTTTGATTCATCCGAATTGTATTTTTGGCCGGAACGAATTGGCAGTAAAATTTAAAAAAATGAACCAGACCTTTTAAGGAGACAAGATATGGAAGAACAAGATAACGAACGGCATGGCGTAGTACGTAGGAAGCTGCGTGTTGGACGTTTGATTGCATTCTTGGTATTGTTTTTCAGTGCACTGACGGGATGTTTTTTCCTAGGGCAATGGTTGTATTCTATTTTCTCGCCACCTAAAGTACCGATTGTCGCCGCAGATGAGGAAATGGTTTTCGATGAAACCCTAAATAAACGTCTTAATGTACTTATACTTGGTGTTGACGACGGTGATAATGAATATAAGGAAGCACCCAAACGCACAGATGTAATGCTTCTTGCAAGCTTTGACCCTGTCAAAAATGATGTCGCACTGCTCTCAATTCCAAGAGATACAAGGGTAAAAATCCCTGGCAATCCAGGCTTAGATAAAATTAATCATGCTTATGCCTATGGCGGAATTCCGCTCGCCAAGAAAACCGTCGCTAACCTGTTGCAAGTACCAATACATTATTATATTCTGCTTAATTGGCAGGGATTTAAAGACGTTATCGACATTATTGGTGGTGTTGATTATTATGTGGAAAGTGATATGGATTATGAAGATCCATACGCAGACCTCAAAATACATATAAAACATGGTTATCAGCACATGGACGGAGAAAAGGCTGGCGAATATGTAAGATTTCGCCATGATGAATTGGGCGACATTGGACGCGTGCAGAGACAGCAGAGATTCTTAAAAGCGCTGGCTTCCGAAATATTCAGCGTCGGTAATGTAGTCAAAGTGCCATCCTTAATCAATTCTATGGGAAAATATATAGAAACAGATATGGATTTCCTGACCCTGGCCAAGGCTGCTAATAGTTTTAAAGTTTTTGGCGGGGACAAGGTCAAATCACAAATGCTATATGGAGATTTTCAGACTATTGATGGTATAAGCTATTGGGCAACAACACCGGAAAAAACGGGAAAAACTCTTGATGAACTTAATATTCCTTATAAAAAGATAAAAAAATGAAAATGGGAGGCGATATTTCGATGATAAGGAACGGAAACGAATTAGCACAGAAAATAGCAAAGCTAGCAAGTGATAAAAAAGCAGAAGATATTTTACTTTTGAACATGGAAGGTATCTCACCCGTAACTGATTATTTCATGATTTGCAGTGCTGGCAATAGTACTTTGGTAAAGGCTGTTGCTGACAATATAGAGGAAAAGATGGCAGAAGAGGGTATACTACCTTTACACAAGGAAGGTTATGCTGAAGGCCGCTGGATATTGATGGACTACGGCGATTGTGTCGCTCACGTGTTCCTCAATGAAGAACGTGACTTTTACAATTTAGAGCAATTATGGGCCGATGCCCCTTCTGAACCGTTTGTGGAGAAGTAAAAAATGATAGAGAATAAAAAAGTAGAAGTTAAAACCGTAGGCGAGCACAGACCAGGTGATGTCTGCGAACTAAAAGTTGTACGCGAAAACGAAATGGGTGCCTTTCTTGACGCTGGTACTGGTAATACTTCCGATGATATTCTGCTGCATAAGCAACAACAGGATATGCCGGTTAAAGTTGGCGACATTGTTAAGGTTTATTTGTACCTCGATCCGCATGGTCGTATGACAGCAAGCCGCAAATTGCCAAAAATGCGGGAAGGACAGCTTGGTTATGTCAAAGTGCTCAGTGTAACGCGTGACGGCGGCTTTGTTGACATCGGTGCTGAACGTGGTGTTTTCCTGCCGTATAGCGAAATGCGCGGACATGTTTCCCCGGGACAGCTTGTCTGGGCAAAACTTTATCGTGACAAAACAGGCAGGCAAGCTGTTTCCATGCGTGTGGAAGAGGAAATGGTAAGAGCATCCAAGCCAGCTGTTGACGTGAAGGTCGGCGATGAAGTAACCGGTACTGTTTATAATATCCTGCCGGAAGGTTTTTTCCTGATTACTATGGAACGTTATATAGCATTTATCCACCGCAGCGAAGTGCCGGGCGGGCGCCTTGATTTTGGACAGAAGATTACGGGCCGCATTGCTTTTGTACGCGAAGATGGCAGAATAAACTTGTCATTGAGACCGCAAAAGGAACAAGCCAGAGTACTCGATGCTGACCTGATTCTTTCCCTGCTGGAAAAGCGCAAAGGAAGTATGCCTTACGGCGACGATACTCCTGCGGAGATCATTAAAGATGTCTTTGGTATCAGCAAATCCGCTTTTAAGAGAGCTCTGGGGAAACTAATGAAAGATGGCAAGGTCAAGCAGGAAAATGGCTGGACCTCGCTTATTGAAGAGTAGATATTGACAAAAATCACGAAAATCTTTATAATACAGCTTGTAAGTCTAATGGGGGCATAGCTCAGCTGGGAGAGCGCTTGAATGGCATTCAAGAGGTCAGCGGTTCGATCCCGCTTGTCTCCACCAAGTAAATTAAGGTGAAAGCCTTGAATATAAGATGTTTTTTAAAAGTTTGGCAGATATGTCTTTATGGCGTATCTGCTATTTTTATGTTTGATGCGAATGTTAGAATGTTATTTGATCTTAAGGATATTGATGATGAGTTTAAGATATTTTAAGGCGTAAGTAAGAAAAAGGGTTATAAGCATATTGGTGAACTATACGAGGAAATTGTAAAATAAAACATTTCAATAATAAATGACAAATAAAATAACATGCTTATATAAGAAAAATGCACACAATATAAATACTGTGTGCAAATAAAAATCATTTTTAAACTAGATTGGCATGAATCAGAATATTTATAGTATCTGATTTGTTATATTTGTATCGCTTATTGTTCGAAATGGAATTTAGGCCTTAGCAAATTTCCCGGCTTGTCTAATTCTAAGAAAAATGGTTTTCCTTCAATTCCTTTTGGATCTAAGTTGTATTTTTTGACTAAACTAAGTGATATTATAAACTCAGATATTTCTAAAGTATTCTTGATCCATACTGTATCTAAATCAGCTATTTCGAATTTGCCTAAACTTTGAGCCACTGCTCGGAGGGCTTCAATATCGGATTCAAAGTGAATTGGTATTCTTGCACTTTCTGGATAGCCCGAAGTAATCGAATTGGTATACATAGCTGAATAATCAATACCATTAACTAATCTGTTAGTGGTAAAGTCTGCTCGTCCAATTCCCAAAACATTTCCATGCGTTTGTTTGGAAGAATTTCGAACAAAAATTCTTCCAATTGCTGGCTCGCTCTCTGCTTGTCCCCAATAGCGGCCTACGATATTGGGGTCCATCCCGCCGCCACTAATGTTTTTGCCGATTTCATCCACAATCAACAAATCAAATTTCGAGCAAGGAATATGGGGCATGAAATTTTTCGCCTTCACAAGTAAAGCTTTTTCTTTTTCAACAATTTGCTTTGTAGGAATAACCTGAATTTCAGCTGTATGGTCATAGGAATTTTCCACAATACCAATGCCAAATACTACATTACTCTGCTGAAATATTATACTAGACATTTCCTCCAACGCTGTACTAGGATGTTGTTTTTTCATTTCGGCATGAAAAGAAAGTGCTCCGCGATGTTTGCCAAGCCCAACTACTGCCATTTTCATTAAACCACTTTCAACTGGTCCTGAAAACAAAGTATGAGGTTTGATACGATTGATTAATATAATAGCATCAGCCTCAAATGCCGTCTTGCTTACGTAAACAGGAGTCTTAAATACAGTACTGCCTACCTGTTCAACATCCATGGATGAAATAATTGGGCACTCCATTGTTTCTTCGCAAATTCCGTAGTCTTTAATGACTTGTATTTGACCTTCAGCAGTTGCTCCGCCATGACTTCCCATAGCAGGTATGATAAATGGATGTAACCCCCAACTTTTTGTTACATCTACTACTGTTTTAACAATGCTACTGAGGTTATAAATACCGCGGCTGCCAACAGCAATTCCAACACGTTGTCCAGAATGCAATTTTACTTTTGAATGGATTGCTGCAAGTTGTTGTTTTAAAGTGCCGTCAATGTCATTTAGTTCTTCATTTGCTAATTGTTGTTTGTACTTCACCAAAGAAATCATTTCTTCTATCCCCTTTATAACTCCATTCTAGGTATTTTTAGTGAAATAAATAGGTGTGAGAAGACATTTTACATTGGGAAAAATAGTGGCGTTAATAATATGGTAATAATAAGCAACAATATGGTTAAAGGTGTACCTAGTTTTACAAAATCCATAAATCTATACTGCCCTGCACCTGCTGCCATTGAACTTGGAACACTGCCAATAGGAGTCATCATAGCCAAGTTCGCACCCATGATAATGCCTACTACTACTGCGTGAGGGTCAATGCCCATACTTTTAGCCATAAACAAAGCTATCGGAGTTAAAATTGCAGCAGTGCCAGTGCAAGACATTATTTGTGTTTGTATTGTAGCCAAAATAGTAATTACAATAAATAAAGAATAAGGTGTTGCTGCTGAACCCAGCCAGCCTAGAGCTGTGTCTGCAATAATTTTTCCGGCTCCAGTTTTGTCCATTGCTCCTGCTAATCCCATGGCACCACCCATAATCATGATGGTTCCCCAATCTACGGCTTGATAAGCTTCTTTATCGGTCATGCATCCAGTTACAACTATTATAGCAGCACCAATCATAGCAATAAGGCCAACTGGATACTTATGTACGCCGCCTGTAACAAATAACACTACCATTAACGCCATGGTGGCTATGGCAATCCAACCTTTAGTAGTTACTTTTTGGTCAATTTCGGTGGTTTCAGTTCCAAGTTCGGATCTTTCAGCAGCAATATAGCTGTCTAGTTTTTCGCCCACAAATAATTTTTGACTCATCTTGTATCCAATTGTACATGAATATATGATCGTTACAATTGCTAAAGGTATGCCAACGCCAGCAAAGCCAAAAATAGTAAAGCCTTCGACGCCTGCTTTAATCATGACTGCCTGAGCGACCAATTGAGGGGTTGAACCAATTAAGGTAACTAATCCACCGGCATTAGCAGCCCAAGAGAGTGGCATATGCAAAAATTTTCCGCTTACTGTTCCGTTACTTGTAGCAGCAATTGCTGTTATTACAGGTATAAACATAGCCATGCAGGCTGTATTACTAACAAAACCTGTTAGAACCGTGCAAATGACTAGGATTGCAGCCATGATTCTGATTTGACCGTTGCCAACTTTGCGAACAACTCACAAACCTAAAATTTGTGCTACATTTGTTTTGAACAATGCTTGTCCAACAATCATCATACCTACAATCATCAAAACCAAATTAGAGCCAAAGCCACCAAAAGCAGCACTTAAACTAACAGTCTTTGTTACTGCAAGAGCAATACAAATTAAGACTGCTGTTACACCAATCGGAAATAGTTCTGTTGCCCAGAGGATTAAGCCACACAATACAATTATCATTGTTACTGTAGATGCAGCCATTTTCTTCACTCCAATCATTAATTAATTATTACGAAAATACTTCAAAATATAAATTTAAAATGTGTTTTAGAATTTTTAATGCTTGTAAACATCTGATTATCAGAAAAAATCAAATTAATCTTGGCTTCAAAATATTCTCATGAGATTTAGTTTTGTACGGAACATTCTGAAAAATATTTTGATAATGCCACAAACTAATCATTCTTCTTCTTAAACATTAAGAGCAAAGTAAAGGTATTAATGTTTCTGGTTGGAGTGTTCTTAGTCTAAAGATTTTAGTTTCCAAATAGAAACTTTAGCTTTGCTAATTATTTTAGATCAGTACTATTGATGATTTGGTACCAACGCAAAATACTTGATAGTAATCAGAGAAAAAATATACTATAATTTTTAGATTAATTTGTTGAGAATATTTGATTTTTTTTGCTGTCTGTAATAGGAAAAGTATTTACAACGGCATAAATTATATAAAATTACCGCATGGTAGTTATACTATTTGCGTCTACGATATTGCCGGTGGATAGAGTGGTGCTTTTATTTTAAGACAAAAATGTACTAATGAAAATTAAAAAAGCTGATGGGTGCGGGAGGTTATTTCAGAGATTTAATTCTGTTCTTTTGTACTAGATCATAAATTCTAAATGTCAGTAATGAATTATATTTATGTGTTTTTGGACAACGCTATTCCTTAATAACAATTATTAAGGAATAGCGTTGTTTTGATATATAGAGTAATTTGTTTCAAAAAAAGTTTTAGATATAAGTTGTTGAGGTTAAAACATTAGTGATAATTAACTTGAAAACTAACGATTGATAAACAACAAGATAAATATTAGAGAATAGACTAACGATTGATAAATAATCTGATAATTATTAGGGAAAAACCTAATAATTAGTAAATAATTTGATAATTTACATAATACTAACTTTTTATTATTATCGAGACATAAAGACTTGCTTCCACGGTTTTCAATATTTGAAGATAAATATACAAAACTATGCTGGAAGTCTAAATTTATAACACAAAAATTGGAAGGGGTGGGCAATTTGTCAAAAGCATTAGAAGGCCTTAAAGTTGTCGAAGTTGGCAACATATTGGCAGGGCCGTTTGCAGGAACCTTAATGGCAGATTTTGGTGCAGAAGTCATTAAAGTGGAGCCGCCAAAAATTGGTGACTTGATGCGTAACATGGGGAGAATCAAGGATATGTGGTTCTCAGTAGAGGGACGCAACAAAAAAAGTGTGACACTTAATCTAAAAGAAAAAAAAGGCAAAGAAATTTTACTTGAATTGCTAAAAGATGCTGATGTTCTTATCGAGAATTTCCGTCCAGGTGTTTTCGAAAGGCTAGGATTTAATTGGGAAATGTTACATGAACTGAATCCTAAGTTAGTTTTTTTTAGTGCTTCCGGGTATGGTCAAACAGGACCTAATGCTCATAAACCAGGTTTTGACAGAATCGGTTTAGCATTGGGTGGATTTTTACATGTAACAGGATTTCCAGGTGGTCCGCCGATTAAACCGGGAGTATCCGTCGCTGACTTTATGACCGCAATGTTTGGAACCATTGGAATCATGTTTGCTATTTATAATAGGGACGTGATTGGAACTGGCCAAGGACAACGTATAGATGGCTGCTTAACAGAAACGACCCTTAGAATGATGGAATCCATTATTGCAGAATACTCTTACGATGGCACGATCAGAAACCGTGTTGGCAATGGTACTTTAGTTACTATTCCGTCAGGCCATTTCCTTACAAAAGATGATCAGTATCTGGTTTTGTCGGTTGCAGGAGATAAGGTTTTTGAACAGTTCGCAAAAGCTATAGAGCGAGAAGACTTGATGGCGAGTGAAGAATACAGCACGGCTAAAGGTCGCATGAAAAACAGGGATGAGATTAATCAAATAGCTGAAGATTGGGCTAGAACACATACTATTGACGAATGTTTGGCTGCTTTAGGTGATGACGTTCCTAATTGCAAAGTATATACTGTTGCGGATATCGTAAAAGATCCTCACTTTGCATTTAGAGATGCATTGATTAAAGTGCCAACAGAAAAATTTGGCGTTCTTACAATGCAGAATGTTACCCCAAAGATGTCAGGTACTCCTGGTAAGGTCGAATGGGCAGGACCAGCATTAGGCGCATACAATGAGGAAATCTATTGTGGAAAACTAAATTTAACAAAGGAAGAATTAGAACAGCTTAAATCTGATGGGGTGATTTAAAATAATTAATTTTATCAAGATTGATAAAAAAGCTGGGTTTAGGAGAACACCATTATGTTGACTATGGGAATAGATATTGGCTCAACTGCTTGCAAGTGTGTCATTCTTAAAGATGGGAAAGAAGTAATTTCTAAAGCGGTTGTTTCTCTAGGGACAGGTACAACCGGACCAACGCGAGTTGTTGAAGAAGCTTTGGCACACAAAGGATTGAAGCGAGAAAACATTGACCGCATTATGGTAACTGGGTATGGAAGGTTAACGTTTGAAGGTGCGGATAATCAGAAAAGTGAATTAAGCTGTCATGCTAAGGGTATCAATTTTTTGTTTCCGGCGGTTCGCACTGTTGTTGATATTGGCGGACAGGATGTAAAGATATTGAGCATCACTGCTAAAGGGACATTGGCTAATTTTGTTATGAACGATAAATGTGCGGCTGGCACAGGTAAGTTTCTGGATGTAATGGCTAGAACTATCAATGTTCAGGTAACTGAATTAGGTGATATTGCACTAAGTGCAATGGGCGAGGTAAATATCAGTAATACTTGCACTGTATTTGCTGAATCAGAAGTTATTTCCAAACTGTCTGCAAACGTCAAAGTTGAAGATTTAGTTGCTGGAATCCATCGTTCAGTAGCTAAACGGGTGGCCGCTCTTGCCTTTCGCAATGGCATTATTCCAGAGGTTGCAATGAGTGGTGGTGTTGCATTAAACAAAGGTGTTGTAGCTCTTTTAAGTGAAGAGTTGCAAACAAAAATAATGGTGCATGAGGATTGTCAACTAGCAGGAGCTTTGGGTGCAGCTATTTTAGCAGCTGAGGAATTTGCTAGAGGGGCAGCAAAAATATAAAGGCCAATTCGTAAACGCGAGAGGAGTTGGAGTAATGGCTGAAAACAATACACAAAAACCAAAACGTGAATTGCCAAAATCAAGAATTATGGTTGCCGAACAAACGGCGAAGGTATACCGAGATGCATTTGAAGCGAAAAAAAGAGGAGAAATTATAGGCTGGTCAACAGCAATTTTTCCGCAAGAGATTTGTGAAACTTTGGGAATACCAGTTTTATATCCGGAAAACAATGCCGCATCTATATCGGCAAAACATTTGGGCGATAATTTGATTCAATATGCTGAAGGGCCAATGCGCTATCCTATGAATATTTGCTCCTATGCAAGGCTGAATATGGCACTGGCAGAGAAAATTCAGGATCCGACATACAATGAGGCTGATCCACTAATGCCATCACCGGATTTTTTATTGTTAGCTAACAATAGCTGTACGCAGTTGATGAAGTGGTATGAAAGCCTTTCCAGAGATTTGAATATCCCTATATTTTTCGTTGACTGCCTATTCAATTATGATGAAGAGGCGCCTGCTCCGCACAAAGTAAAATATATTCGTCAACAAATCGAACAATACATAGAGGCAATGGAGAAATTCAGCGGTAAGAAGTTTGATTGGGATAAATTTCTTGAAGTGCAGAAACGTTCCCAAATCAATAGTAAATTGTTTGATGACATAATTAAATTAAATCAAAGAACGCCGGCACCTCTTAGTGGTTTTGACTTCTTCAATTATATGTCGTGCCTGGTACTTTGCAGGGGAAAAGAATCTACTACGGCGATTTTTGAGCAACTTAAGAAAGAAATAGAGGAACACATTGCCAACGGTACCACAACTTTCCCAGCAGAAGAGAAATACCGTGTTCATTGGGAAGGAATTGCTTGTTGGCCAAATATGGGTCACAATCTTAAAACGCTTAAAAAGTACGATGTTAATGCCGTAATCAATGGTTATGTTACGGCCTGGAATGTTGTGTATGAACCTGGCAACCTTGATTCTATGGCTGCTGCCTATGCAACTTCATCAACCAATAGTTTATCGACAAAGACTATTATGAACATGAGAGCTGATACAATCGAAAAATATAACTGCGACGGAATGCTATGTCATGTGAACAGAAGTTGTAAGTTTATGACTTTCCATATTTTCGTCGGACGTCATATTGTTGAAGAAAAAACTGGCGTTCCTTGCACAAACTTTGATGGTGATCAATCCGATTCAAGGGTTTATAGTGAAGCTCAGTTTGAAACAAGGTTGCAAGGATTGGTAGAAATTATGCAGCAGAACAAGGAGGCAAAAAATGTCTAATTTAAAATCGATAGATCGGAAGAGCGTC
>JBFWIF010000008.1:0-40868 GCA_050256135.1 Acidaminococcaceae bacterium
GGCAAAGATTGCAAAGTACGTTTGGCAGTAAGAAAGAATTGGCAGCGAACAAAGAATTAAACTGGATTGCTGCTATTGATTTTAAGAAAATGAATGAAACTCCGTTGAAAAAAATAAGATTGCTACGCAGTATTCAAAAAAGAATAATTCGCTTGTTGCAATCATAAAGAATTTTGGGTTAATGTAAATATGAGTTTTGGTACCCAAAAGAAACCCGCAAGGAGAAAGTTCCTTGCGGGTTTTCAGCTTTTCAATTTATATGCAGAAAGGTTAAGGCTATATTTCTGAATTTGTCTTTAGCGGTCCACATGAGCGGGTGGTCGCCATCATTTACGAGGTAAAGTTCCGCTTTTTCAACTTGGCGGCACATGTCAAGCAGGGTTTCGCCAAAATATGGTACATATTCTTCTTCCTGCAATCCACCGCAAAAGAGAACCGGGCAGGTGACATCGTCAAGTATATCTCTAAAGACATGTCCGTTAGCAGCAATATCAAGCATTATATAATTGTCTTTCTGAACGACTTCAAACCAATCATCACCGTGAGCTTTTTTCCAAAACTCTATTTGTGCCTTGTCCGGAATATTGCGTGTTTCTACACATAAGCGCAGCATATCATCATATTCGTAATCGGTTAACTCACTGTCTGCGATAATAGATACTACCTTTTCCGGATATCTTGCTGCCAACAGCATGGCAACCGCAGCGCCTCCGCTGCAACCTATAATATGAGCAGAGTTCTGCCCTAGATATTTGATCAGGTTGGCGGTATCTTCGGCAGCCTCTGACCACCATTCACGCGTCCAGTCCTGTAGTCTGTCAGATTTACCAGTGCCCCAAAAATCAAGGGAAACCGTATGGAAGTATTTGCTGAAATATTCTATGTCATCAGTATGGTTGGCAGAAGAAGCCGTGTTGCCAGGGAGAATCAAAAGAAAATCGCCTGTGCCTTTTTCGATGTAATGTAATTTATGACCATTGCTGTAAAAGTATGGCATGTTGTTTCACCTCATTTGTTGAAGAGCGTTGTAGTTGGCGGCTAAAAAATCTACGCCGTACGCAATCTTATTGAGTGGTCAATTGCTAGATTGGCTTTAGCATTGTTTGCAATGCTTGGCAGACCAGTGTCCAGATTGTAATCTTGATTTAAGTATATTGTTCCACGCAAATTAAAAAAAATCCTGCTATTGTTCAAGGTCTTATTAAGTAAGAGAAGAGGAAAATGCAAGGAATAATACAGAATATTCTAAAATAACTGTAATAATTATGCAATTCAAGTTATAATGTAATAAAGACGTTTAGCTGCTCATAATATTCCAAGTGCTATTTTAACTTTACTTTTGACGGGAGTGAATGATGTGGAAAAAGTAACAGTCGAGAGAGATGTTTGTATTGGCTGCGGTGCATGTTGGGGAACTTGTCCGGAGGTCTTTGAACAGAATAAAGATGATGGATTAAGCCAAATTGTGACAGACTTGCAGATTGACGGAGAAATAGGAGAGGGCAGGATGGAAGAAACTTTGGAGGAGTGTGTGAGACAGGCTGCTGATGGCTGTCCCGTCTCAGCAATAATTTTAGAGTGATGTGCTCCCCGGTTTTTTTAGTAAATTAGGTAAAAAATACGAAAACTTGCTATTTCAATCTTGCAGGCATACAATTATGGTAGCTGTTAAGTGTTTTTTAGCGAAACAGCAAGGCTCAAAATAGCCGCAATAAAAGTCTTAATATTGCCGGTTATTTGTAAATGGCCGATACTTATTTTTATAAGCGTCGTTAGGAGGTAATGCTGTTGGAAAATATCATAAAAGCTGGTGAAAAAGCGCCAAATTTTACTTTGAAGGATCAAAGCGGCGCAGATATTGCTTTAAGTGATTTTCATGGTAAGAAGGTTTTACTGTCCTGGCATCCATTGGCTTGGACTTCGGTTTGTACTGATCAGATGAGGGATTTGGAAAGAAACTACAAACGCTTTGAAGAAAAAGGCGTAGTTGTCTTGGGGATGAGTGTGGATTCGGCACCTTCAAAATCAGCATGGGCAAAAATTTTGTTGCTCAATAATGTAAGGATTCTTGCTGATTTTCATCCACTGGGTAAAGTGGCAAAGGCATATGGTGTCTTCAGTGAAGAATATGGTGCTTCGAAAAGAGTAAATGTTCTTATTGATGAAAAGGGCATTGTAAGCTGGGTAAAAAAATATGAAATTCGTACGCTGCCAGATGTAGAAGAGGTTATAGCGCAGTTGTAAAAGCTCAAACGGAATACCGAGGCTAAAAACCTCGGTATTTTTGTTTCTAAACTAAAAAAACGTTCAATTTTCTACCTTTTTACCGAAGAGTATATTATAATTAGACATAATTATTGAGCATTGATAAGGGTCATGGTGTATTCATTATGAAGAAAATTATTTATTTACTTTTAAGTATATTGATCATCGGTTTTATTTTCGGCAATTCAATGATGGATGCCGTCGATTCCAACAGTGAAAGCAGGTTTTTGACAGCTTTTGTGCAGAATATTTTAAATTGGCTCGGTTTTCATGTGCCGATAGCAGAATTGCATCATGTCATCAGAAAATGTGCTCATTTTACGGAATTTGCGCTGGAGTCATTTTTTGTCGCCAAGACGTTATCTGTTTTCAGGGTGCGGCAGCAGACATTGTTTCCATATGTTTTACTGATAGGCTTGCTGACGGCAGTAATCGACGAAAATATCCAGCTTTACAGCATTGGCCGTTCTGGGCAGGTAAGCGATATTTTGCTGGATTTCAGCGGTACCATAACAGGAATAATTCTAGCGCTGCTGATTGGTCTCAACAGACGATAATAAATATTTGCATATAAACAATAAGCGAATTTATAGGGGGTATAAAGCATGACAGAAAGTGTTAAGCAGGAGGAACGTGAAATAGGTGAAGCGGAATTTTTAGAAATTGCTACAGTCATTCGTGAGAAAATAAAAAAATCACCGGAATTGAAACAGGATGGAAAAACCGCTACTCTGGAAGTGCTGGATGCTATTATCAGGTCAGTACAAGCGCACGGCGTGCAACAACATGGTCTCACTAAGAAAAAGAAACAGATCGCGCTTACCGTTTTCGAAAAGATGGCCAAAGCGGAAGGTAATACAGAAGAAGAAAAAGCAGTTTTTAATTCTCTGGTTTTTATTACATTCCAGGGTATTGTGCAGGCCAAATAGAATAAGCAGCTTTGAGGGGGGCTGAGATGTTGCGAACTACAGAGAAGTTATATGAAAATGATTCCTTATTAAAAGAATGTCATGCCAAAGTTATTGCATGCAATAAAAGAGAAAAGGGATACGAGGTTGTGCTTGATAGAACAGTCATTTTTCCTGAAGGTGGCGGCCAGCCAAGTGACAAGGGCTGGATTAACGGTGTAACCGTAATTCATGCCTCGGAGAAAGATGGATATGTTTTGCATTATTGCCAAGAAGCATTAGCGGTAGATGACGAAGTTATTGTAAAACTAGACTGGAGCGGGCGTCTCGACCATATGCAGCAGCATTGTGGCGAACATTTGCTGTCTTATGCTTTTTGGAAACTTTTCGGCGTCAATAACATTGGTTTTCACATGAATGAACAATCAGTTTTTATTGATCTTGATCAAGATCTTAGTGCAGAAGAAGTAGTGCAGGCTGAAGATTTTGTTAATGCTGAAATCTGGGAAAATAAACCGGTTATTGTAAGTTACGCTGTTGCGGAAGAGGTGGTTGACCGTGAGATGCGTAAGAAGAACGACAATATCAAGGGAATGTTGCGTATTGTTGCTGTTGAGCATGGGGATTGCTGCACCTGTTGTGGAACGCACCCTCCTGCTACCGGCATGGTAGGGATCGTAAAAATTATCGGATTTGACAGGCATCGCGGTGGTATGCGTGTTGAATTTGTTTGTGGCAGGAGAGCATTATTAGATGCTCGCCGCAAATATGAAGCGATTTTGGAAGCTAATGCGTTGCTTTCGGTTAAACCTGAAGAAGTGCCGGAAGCAGTCAGAAAGTTAAAAGAAGAACTATCGGAAATTAGCATAAAATTAAAAAACAGGACACTTGAACTCTATCAGTATCGCAAAGAAGGACTAATGGCAAATGCCTCAGTTGATGTTAGCGGTATACGCTTTGTGCTGGTTGTTGAAGAAGATTGTACGGCAAAAGAAGCTAAACTTTTTGCTCAGGCCATTACGAATGATGAGGAACGGATTACTGCAGGTATTTTTTATCGTGGCGAAGAAAGAATTAATTATGTTTTTATGAGTGCGGCGGGCGGTAGGGATTGCAAATTACTTTGTCAAAAGGTCAATCAGCTTTTGGGGGGCAAGGGCGGCGGTAATGCAGTGTTTGCTCAAGGAAGTGCTGCCGATATTAGCGATTGGCGCAAAAAAATATTAGATTTGTAAAGCATTTTCTGATTAGAAAATACAAATGAATTATTTGTTGTTTGTAGTTGCTTTGATAAATACTTCTATAGCTGATGAAGGTTGAAAATGATAATGGAGGCAGGGGTTGCAATGTTATCTAATCTAGAACAAAAACCACGTTTATCGATAATTGTTCCCGTTTATAATGTTGAACGGTATCTGCCAAAATGCATTGAATCAATATTGGCACAAACCTTTCAGAATTATGAACTGATTTTGATTAATGATGGTTCCACTGATAATGGTGGTAGTATTTGCGATGAATATGCTGAAAGGGATAACAGAATAAGGGTAATCCATCAAACTAACAGTGGCTTAAGTGTAGTTCGGAATATTGGCCTGGAAAATGCCATTGGTGAATATGTTGCTTTTGTCGATTCAGATGATTGGATTGAACCTGATACGTATGAGTCTGTTTTCGACTTTTTAATCAGCAATGATTTGAAAATAGTTTGTTTTGATTTTTATGTCGAACATACTAATAGAAAATATTGCAGACCTCTGTATGATTCAGAAAAGTTATTTATGGGCAAAGAAGCCGTTAATGAGATTTTAAGGGAAAGAATTGATAATGCTGTTTGGGACAAAGTTTATCGCAGGAGTCTGTTTGAGGGAATAAAATATCCAGCAGGTAAATTTTTTGAAGATGTGGCGACAACATATAAGGTTTTGGCAAAGTCAGATAGGACTGGCTATTTAAATAAACCTTTGTACCATTATATAAAACGGCAAAATTCTATAACAGGAGCTTCCTTTCATTCCAGAAAGCGCTGGGATAGATTTTTAGCACATCTGGAGAGAATTAAATTTGCTGAAAATAACGATTTGCCAGTAGTGGAAGAGTGTTATGCTCATGCTACGCGTGAAGCATTATCGGCAATGACGGCAAATTATACTGATAATGCGCTAACTGAGGAAGAAGTCAGAACAATAAGCAGATTTATTAGCGAGAATAAAGATAAATTTAATGCAGGAATGCTAAAAGGAAAAATAAGAATATTCTTATTTTTCCAAGATAAAATGCCTGTTTTTCACAAAATGTATTCACGGCTGTCTTACCTTTTCAAAAAATCAAAGATAATGAGGAGACTGCATTTTGAAAAGTAAAATAACGGTATATAAAGTTCTCGTAAGTGATAATAAAATTTCTTATAACTGGCTGGTTGAAGGAGACATCAAAGAATGCTTCAAAATATCTGAACCTTTATTTTATGAATATAGTTCTCGTATCGGAAACGTTCCGGAGAGTATAGCTGTTCTGCCTCTGTTATGCAATATTATCCCAATTGTATGGCTTTACGATGCAGAGCTTATTGTAAATGAAGTAGATGAGACATTCTTTAGGAGTCTAACTGAGGTCAAAAAAAGTTTTGTTGCAATGTATCCAATGCTAGCATTCAAGGGTAATATCTTAGTCAACAGGTTAGTTGCCAATAGAATGCCAACTGCAACAAGCAAAACAGCAGTATTTTTCAGTGGCGGGGTAGATTCTAATTTTACCTTGATTAACCACCTGGAGGAGCATCCTGCTTTAATAACTTTAATCGGAGCAGATGTTGATATAAATGACAGATGCGGAACTGAGGCTTTAAAGCAACTTATGTATAAAGCAAGCAGCCAATACGATCTTGATTCAGTGTATGTCTCATCTTCTTTTAGAAGATGTTTGAATTATCGAAAGTTAGATGCCAAGGTAGCTGCTTCCCCGAATGGTTACTGGGGAGGATTTCAACATGGCATGGCTATTTGCGGTCAGGCCTTTCCATATGCTTATGAAAAGGGAATAGAAAGAATTTATATCGCTTCTTCTAGATGGGTGCACGATAAGGATTTTCACGCATGGGGTTCTGCACCGGAGATTGATAGTAATCTGAAGTTTGCTGCAGGCTGTGTTATTCACGACGGCTATTATGAGTATAACCGGCAAGACAAGGTTAAGTATATTAGTGAATATTTAGAACGGACAGGCCAAAATATAGATATACATGTTTGTTGGGAAACAAGCGGCGGTGAAAATTGTTGTTGCTGTGAGAAGTGTTTTAGGACAATGTTTGAGTTGCTGCTTGTGGGTGCGGATCCAAACAGATATGGTTTTCGCTATACGCCGAAAACAGGCTTAATTATGGAAAAATATTTTCAGCATGTTTTAATTATTCACGACGCTGTGCGGGAGCGGTGGATTGAAATGCAGAAAAAATATCTTGATGACAAATGCATTTTGATTGATGATCAAAGTTTCCAATGGCTGAAAACTTTCGATTTTAATAAGGAAAATGCAGACAAAATTCGCTTGCTGAGAAGTTTGTGGAAAAATGGATTGAGAAGATTTTCAGCTCGATAAAGCAAGCTAATTGAGACGATAACATAATGTAGGTACGGAGGTATTTTTGATGAGCTTTTTGCATAATCTAAAGATATTGACACGGCCTTGGCGGCGAAAAGTTCGTAACTTTGTATTAAGGAATAAATACTTGAAAGCATTGGAAAACAAGTTTGCCGACAATGAGAACAGACGGTTCATTCTGTTGTTGACACCTGAGCATGGTAATCTAGGAGATCACGCTATTACAATGGGTGAAATTAAAATGCTTGGAGAGGTGGCACCGGAAAGTAAGATTATTGAAATCTCTGAAAGAACGTATGAGTATTGCAAAACAGATTTAAAAAAATTAATTAGGAAAGATGATGTGCTTTTTATACAGGGAGGTGGCTTTTTCGGCAGCCTTTATCCAGAAAGTCACAAGTTGCGGCGTGAAATTATTGCAAGTTATCCTAATAACAGAATAATTTGCTTGCCGGTGAGTATCTATTATTCTGCCGATAATATTGGTAATCATTGTTTAATATCTGATAAAGAAGTGTTTAATGCTCATAAGTATTTGACGGTTATGACAAGAGATATGGACAGTTATCTTTTGGCAGCAACGCAATTTGAGAAGAGTTCAGTAAGCCTGTCACCAGATTGTGCGCTGGCCGGTGAATTTAATGAAACCGACGATATCGACAGAGAAGGTATTTTATTTATTTGGCGCAATGATAAAGAAAAAATATTGCGAGACAGTTGTTTGCAAGGAATAGTAAAAATACTCCCGGATGATATTGCGCACGAAATTATTGATAATGTAGTAAAGAAAAAATTTGATGCCACAAATAGAAAAGAAGCTGTTCTGCAACAATTAAAAAGAATAAGTAAAGCAAAATTGGTTATAACCGACCGTTTTCATGGTGTTGTTTTCGCTGTTTTGACCAACACTCCTGTCATTGCATATGCTTCATTGGATACTAAAATCACGTCTGGCATGAAATGGTTTCAAGAATCTGACTGTGTATATTTAGCAAATGAAGAAGATGATATAAGTGGTGTAGTGAGAAATTTTCTAAGCATTTCTCCTAAAACAAAAATCAATAATAAACTCAGGGAAATTTTGTTTAATAAAGTCAGTGAAGAACTAAGTAAGAGGTATTTTATATAATGAAAAATTGTACAAAACAAAAGGCAGCCGCGTTCATTAAAAATATCAAATTAATAAGGAGTTTTCGCTTTTTTCTTCAGACTGTCGACGCACGTACTTACTATCCGGAAAAAGAGCGCAAATCATACATAAGAAGATTATATGACAATTTATGGTGGAGTTTAAAATATAGGGAACCGAACATGTCGTATACAGCATACGGATTAGATATAATCAACTCTGATGCAGCATTGTTTTTGGACGAGAAACATTCCGTTAGAACGAGAAGTTTGATGAATGGTACTCGCAAAGGGAAAAAAATTAAGACACAGAACCAAACTGTATTAGTCGAAGACAAGTTTGTGTTTTATTGTTTCTTAAAAGGTTTGAAGGTTTCAACACCTGAGTGTTTTGCGTTAGTAAATCATGGTAAACTAATGTTTTTAAATGGCTATTCTGAACTTAAAATGTTGCAAAATAATAATAAAATTTTTGCAAAAAAGTGTATGAGCGGACAAGGAAAAGATGTGCGCTGTATCACTTCCAAAAAAGAGTTGGATGATATTCTGAAAGAATGGAATAATGATAAATTTATATTACAGGAAGCTGTTACCCAACATAGTGCGCTAAACCAATTCTATGATCAAAGCGTTAACACAATAAGACTGGTTACTTTCCACGATGGTGAAAAAGTAATGCCTTTTCATGCATTTTTACGTTGTGGGACACGTTACAGTGGAAAAGTAGATAACGTGCATAGTGGTGGATTGGCTGTAGGCATTGATGCAGAAGGAAAATTAATGAAGTACGGTTATTTAGGCATCCATTATGGAACTAAAACTACAATACATCCAGATACGGGGGTAACTTTTTATGAAAAGGAGATACCCTTTTATGAGGAAGCTGTTAGAGAAGCAGTGCGACTGCATGAAAAGATGGAGGGAATATGTTCAGTAGGTTGGGATATTGCAATCACAGAAAATGGGCCTATTTTCTTAGAAGGTAACGCAGGATGGGGATTAGAGATGGTGCAAATTTGTTATGGGGGTATAAGAAAAGACTGGCTTGAATTATGCAGAAAGCGCGGTCTATAAGTTGTTTTTTCAAACAAGGGGTAATAACTTTATCCCTTGTTTTTTGTTTGCGGCTCTTGTGGTATAATTAGTAATGCTGAAATGGGATTATATGGTTGTTTGCAGCCAATGAAAGTAGTGAAGACGCACTTGAAAAATAATGATGGACAGAAGAAGATTTTTGGCATAGACTATACTGATAATGAACAGATAAAGGTTTTAATTTATCTTTGTATAGGTGGAACAGCAGCACTAATTGAATGGGGATGCTTTTACGGTCTTAATCATTTGCTGCTTATAAATTACCTGCTGGCAACGGCTTTGGCTTTTGCATTTTCTACGTTTTGCCACTATGTCCTGGGAAATATTTTTGTTTTCAATAGCGGCGTGCGATATGAACGCAAAAAGGAACTGTCACTGGTTTTTTTGGTGAGCGCGATCGGTCTTTTGTTTAATTTGCTCCTAATGGGCTTGTTTGTCGGTTTTTTTGCTTGGAATGCTATGGCAGCCAAGGTCTTAGCAAGTGCAATTGTCGTTGTCTGGAATTATCTCTCCAGGAAAAAGTGGATTTTTTAACTGAAAAATAATTGAAGGCATCATAGGTGATGAAAAGTATGTTTAAAGTATGCGTCGATATAAAACAATTTAAAAAAGTAATGCTGGTGTTTAATCCTAATTCTGGGAGACAGTTGTTTAATGACAGTGCCAGCAGGGTAAATGAAGTACGTAACTTGCTCAGAGGTATACTGGGCAGCGCTATTTTGACTGAGGTTGCCATCAGGTCTTTTGAAGAGGTCAGAAGTATTGCCAAGAGAATTTGCGATGAGGACTTTGACTGGGTGATAGTGGCCGGCGGTGACGGTACACTGCGGGCAATTACGGAAGTTTTTGTGGAAAACGACAAATTCCCTTATATGAGCATTTATCCCATGGGAACAGTTAATCTGGTTGCCAAAGAGCTTATGATGTCACCAGAACCGGAAAAATGGGTGAAGAGGATTTCTAAGGGCATAGCAATACCTGTTTGGCTTGGACAGGCAAATAACAGGTTGTTTATGACTTGTGCCGGTATAGGTATTGATTCTTTGGTTATTGATAGTGTTTCCGAAACAGAGAAAAAGTATTTATCAAAATTTGCCTATGTTCTTCAAGGTACTGAATTAGTTAAACGGGAGTTACTGTGGAAAGACTGGCAATACAAGTTTGAGGTGATGATTGACGATGATGGGATTTGGCGTGATGCTGCATCTGTTATTGTGGCCAAAAGCCGCTATTATGCCGGCAAGTTTTCCTTGGTTAACGGTGCTTCGCTTTCATCTCCTAAATTGCATGTTTGTCTTTTCAGAGGCGTTAACAAGTTAGATTTATTAAGATATTTTGCTTTGCTTGCTACAGATACACTGGCTACTGATAAATCGGTAGAAATTATTGAAGCTAAAAAAGTGGAAATTAAGTGTAATATAGAAAAATTTGCGGCCGAATTAGATGGTGACTGTTTGGTAAGCTCACCTCTGAGTATCAGCCTGCTTCCTAGCCCAATAAAGTTTATTTCGTAAGGTGGCATGTAAGTGAAGAAAAGTTGGCTTATAAAGATTTTGCTTTTAGTTTTTTTTGCCTTAGAGGCATTTTTTGCCGAACGGTTTTATCGTGAAATAGTACCGTTCCCAACCGAGGAATTTTGGTTTACTACATTGAACCTGTTTTTGCGTGATGCACTTTTGCTAGGAACGGCGGCTTTGCTTTATGCTGTGCGCAAACGGATAAGAGACAGGGTTAAAAGATATTTTCCTGTTGTTGTCATCGGTTTAGGATATTTGTGCTTTGCCGTTTTTATGGTTAACTATCTAAAGCTGGACTGGGGATTTTTAACCATCCTATCAATTTTGGCAGGTCTCAATAATAATATTCTTTTATGTCTTTTGGCCGCCATGTGTTATCACAAATGGCCGAATTTGGGCATGAAGATTTTTTACTTTTTGGTTTACATAGCAACTTGTATTATCATGCTTTTTGATGCTATTTATTTTTGGACAACTTCGATGCATGTTGAAAGTGTTTTGTTCAGAAATCTAAATTATTATTCGATAAAGGGTGTACTGGAAACCGCAAAAACACCTTTTTTGTTAGCTGTTGCTGTTGCTATTCTGATGATGCTGATATTATTCAGGGTAACGAAGCCGACTAAGAAAAAACCGAATTTTGCTTGGTCGCTTCTATGCGTTTCTGTCTTTACGCTTTCTCTGAATTTTTCGTATTTATCAATCTGCGGCGGTCAGCAACTAGCCATAGATCAATTCGGCGGTCTTTGGTCAGAGGCTGAAATAGAACCAACAAGGCAGAATTATCGTAATGCAGTTGCGATGCCGGTTAATGTGAATTTTGTCAGCAAAGCTATCTTTGATACCGACAGAATTGTTAAGGATCCAAAAAAGTTGGAGAAAAAGGTTCTTTCGAGCAAAGACAAGGAAATTCTCGCGGAAATGGGAATTATTCCTGAAAGACAGCGAATTGCGCCTAAGGCTGCTCAATATGACAGGGTTGTTCTTTTGATATTGGAATCTGTGCATCGTGATTTTATGCATTTCTACAACAAGAATATTCCAGCGGAGACAACACCGTTTTTGGATGAACTTCTGCGTAAGTACCCACATCTTGACCGTTATTATTCATCGGCAATTCCGACAACTGAAGGACTTAACAGTGATTTTAGATCACAGGTAATATTTGATCGGGATAATCCGGAAATCTCAAATCAAAGCTCCATTTACCGTCAGTTAAATGATGCAGGCTGGCGTGGCATTTTTCTTAATGCTTCCAGTGGTTATTACAGTAATGAGTTCAAGCAGTATCCTAAGCAGTTCGGCATGAAGGAATATTATGCACGCGAGTATCTGGAAGAAAAAGGATATACCGGTGCCAGCGGTTGGGGCTTCCATAATGATGTTATGTATAAGGAAACTTTGAAATTATTGGAACAAGGGCGCAATGAAAAGCTATTTCTTGCAACTAAGACGCTTGATATGCACCAGCCGTATCCTTATTATGGGTTGCTGTGGGAGGATATGCCTGAATCCGTACGTGATAATAAATATGTTACTGTGCGTGGCATGTATTGGGTTGACCATACTTTAAAAGAATTCTTTAAGGAAGCTGAGGCCAATGGACTCATGGATGATCGTACCTTGTTCGTTATTACGAGCGATCACAATCCGCATTCCGGTGGTGAGTACAAGGAACTTGTCGAGAATTCAGCTGATACGCAGAGTATAGCGCCTATTCCTTTGATTTTTGTTTCCAAGAACCTTAAACCGCTGGATGATTTGAAGACTTCAGAATATGCCAGTTCTATGGACTTATCACCTACTTTGCTGCCGTTGATGGGATTGGAGACACCGAAAGATTTCTTAGGACGTGATCTATTGCAGCCGACAGATATACCTTTTGCTTTGGGGTATTTTGGTGGCAAAGCGTATTATTTTTCGGAGGATTTGAGTTTCGTGGATGAAATGGATAACCCGTATCCGCCTACACCACAGGAGGAATCTTTGACTAACTTTATTGTTTGGGATTATGCCAGGAGGCACTAGGAGGCTGACTATGGACTTGATTCAAGCCGATCTGCATCTGCACAGTACTGCGTCAGATGGAACCTGGCTGCCACAGGAATTGGTTGCGGCGGCAAAAAAAGCAAATTTGGGCGCTATTGCGGTTACTGACCATGAAAGCGTTGCCAATGTTGCGCAAACAGAAAAATATGCGCTAGATGCTGGCATGAAATTTTTGCGTGGTGTTGAAATTTCAACTACCAAGGGCGCAGCCAGTTTTCACGTGCTTGGCTATGGCATCGATATAACTGATAAAAGCTTGTTGGAGCTATTAGATCACAATGAGTCTCTTTTGGCAAAGAAGGATGAAGACAGCATTCGCATTTTGGCTGCAAAAGGCTGGCCGGTTTCTTTAAAAGAGTTTCATGATTACGAATATAACAGGTGTCGTGGCGGCTGGAAGGCTTTATGTTATTTGCAGGACAAAGGATTATGCACTGACATCATAGACTTTTTTAACCGTATCTTTACGAAAGAAAATAAACTTGGTTTTCCGATTTTTCCTTCGATTGCGGAGACCATTGATGTTATCCATAATGCAGGTGGAGTAGCTATATTAGCACATGCGGCCAGCGAAATGCATGGACCAGGCCTCGCTGCTACTATGACAGAAATGGCTTTGGAAAAATTTGATGGCTTTGAATGTTATCACTCAAGACATAATGAGGAAGACACCAAAAAATTGCTGGAGCACTGTCAAAGTAAGAACCTTTTGATTAGTGGCGGCAGTGATTGTCACGGTGATTTTGTTAAGTCGCGGATTATTGGCAATCCGGAGATCTTCACAAAAAATTTAAATTTGCCTGGGTTGTTATAGGGCAGGGAAATACCCTTTTTGTGCGAATACTATTAAGAGTAATGCACAAGGAGGGTTATTTTTATGACCGAAAAAAGTAAAGTTTATATTTAATACTTGCGCAGTAAGGGGCCCAGAACCAATAAGGGCGCAAAGATTCGCGGGCTTTTTGATATAGCCGGGTTTGCTGATTTTATCACTCAAGGGGAGTTGACGGCGGTAAAATTGCATGTGGGAGAGGCTGGCAATGATGCCTATGTATCGCCGATACTCGTCAGACAAATTGTTGACAGGATCAAGCAAGCCGGCGGAAGACCCTATCTCACCGACACCAATACTCTTTATTCAGGCAGTCGGCATGATGCTGTAAGTCACTTAGAGACGGCTCTAGCACATGGCTTTGGTATGGAAGTTACGGGCGCACCTTTCATCGTCGCTGATGGGCTACATGGCGGTAACTGCAAGGAAGTTAATGTGGATCTTACTCATTTTGATACGGTGCATATTGCCGGTGATATTGTCGCGGCAGGCAGCATGATTGTTGTTTCCCATTTTAAAGGGCATGAGATGGCTGGTTTCGGTGGTGCGCTGAAGAATTTGGCTATGGGCTGCGCGCCTGCCATTGGCAAAAAAGCACAACATGATCTTTGTTTTAAGGTAAAGAAAGATGGCTGCGTTGGGTGTGCAGCTTGTACTTTGGTCTGTCCTCAGCATGCGATAAGTCTTGATGGCAACCGCAAGGCTGAAATCAACGCCAGCTTGTGTATTGGCTGCGGTGAATGTTTGACGGTATGCCCCAAAAAAACCATACAGATAGATTGGGAAACAGAAATAGATCCTTTCCTGGAGCGGATGGTTGAATATGCTTATGGCGCTGTAGCTAACAAGAAAAACAAAGTAGGATATATAACATTAGTTGTCAATGTCACGCCTTTATGCGATTGTGTGCCATGGAGTGATGCGCCGATTGTACCTGATATAGGTTTTTTATCATCAACAGATCCGGTAGCTATAGATCAGGCGGCTTATGACTTGGTCAAAGCTGCAGAAGGTTTGGCAAATTCAGCGTTGGGCAAAGCATTGGCGGCAGGTACGGATAAATTCATACATATGCATGATTATGTTGATGGAACGAAGGCTTTGGCTTATGCCGAAAGAATAGGTATGGGCAGAAGGGAATATGAATTAATTGAATTGTGATTTTAAATACAAAGAGAGGCAGGTGCTGATGCACCTGCCTCTCTTTTCTCTAAAAGGGGAATAGAGGGTTATTTAGATTCTTCTATTTCACTATCTTGAAGGGCGTCGTAGCCTTCTTCGCCAGTTCTGATTTTAACAGCATTTTCAACGTCGTAGACAAAAATTTTGCCGTCGCCATATTTACCAGTGTACAAGACTTTTTTGGCTGTTTCGATGACATCTCTTACAGGAATCTTGGAAACAACCACATCAACTTGAACCTTAGGTAAAAGATGTGTTGGAACTTCTACGCCACGATACATCTCTGTATGACCTTTTTGAATGCCATACCCTAAAACTTTTGCGACAGTCATACCAGTGATACCAAGTTGGTCAAGAGCGGATTTCAAGGCTTCAAACCGTTCTTGCGAAGTGACTATGGTAACTTTGGATAGTTTATGTCCGTCAGCAGCAATAGCAGCTTCTTCAGTACGGTGCACAACGGGTACTGCTGTTTCCACAGGTACGATACGCGTCCCGTCATGCTTGGTAATAAGGTCGTCGCGCTCCAGGGTCGGCATAAAGTCCGCATAACTGCTAGCGAGACCATGTTCTTCCAAATCAAGACCTGTAATTTCTTCAGCTTCGCTGACGCGCAAACCAATGGTTTTATCGATAATCATGAAGACAATGCCAATAGTGACCGCTACCCAAACTGCTACAGAAGCAACACCAATGACTTGAGTGGTTAGCATTTTAGTACCGCCGCCATTGAGCAGACCGCCATCAAGTGCGAAAACGCCAGTGAGGATTGTTCCAAGAGCGCCGCAAACACCATGTACACCTATAGCACCGACGGGATCGTCAATTTTGAGTACTTGGTCAATGAATTCAATTGCGAGAACAACAACTAAACCAGCAATAGCACCGATAAAGAAGGCACCGACAGGACTGACAGCGTCACAACCGGCAGTAATTGCTACAAGACCAGCTAAAGCACCATTTAAAGTCATGGAAACATCAGGTTTGCCATAACGCAGCCAGGTGAAAATCATGGTTGCTGTTGCAGCTGCAGCAGCGGCAATATTAGTTGTAACAAAGATAGTGCTCATGGAAACAAGCATTTTATCGCCAGTGGCAGAAACTGTAGAACCGCCGTTGAAACCAAACCAGCCGAACCAGAGGATGAATACGCCGAGAGCTCCTAAAGTTAAGCTGTGGCCTGGAATAGCATTTGCTTTGCCATCAGCATCATATTTACCGATACGCGGTCCAAGAATTTTAGCACCGATCAGTGCTGCAACTCCGCCGACCATGTGAACTGTTGTTGAACCGGCAAAATCATGGAAGCCCATTGTAGCAAGCCAACCACCGCCCCAGATCCAGTGGCCGGAGACGGGGTAGATGAAGGCACTAATAACAAGGCTGTAGAAGCAGTAAGAAATGAATTTAGTTCTTTCTGCCATAGCGCCAGATACAATTGTCGCCGCAGTTGCACAGAAAACTGTTTGGAAAATGAGGTAAGAGTAGGATGTATAGCCATCTTTTACACCATAATCGTTCATAACAAAAAAGTCTGGGGTACCGATTATGCTGGCAATGTCAGTTCCGAACATTAAGCCGAAACCTATTATCCAGTAAACGAGAGTACCAAGTGCAAAGTCCATTAAATTCTTCATAACGATGTTGCCGGCATTCTTAGCGCGCGTAAAACCTGTTTCTACCATTGCAAAACCCGCTTGCATAAAGAAAACGAGTACGGCAGCTAACAATACCCAGATTGTGTCGACAGATGAATACATGTTAAAACCTCCTAAAAAATTAATAATGGCTGGATAGTAATATAAAAAAGAGGCGCACCGCTTTTAAGCGGTACACCTCTTTGTGTTAAGGCTAAAACTTTTGCTGTTATAATTAGTTAACGCCAAACAATAATTGACCGTAAGTTGGATAAGTGAGATATTTTTCACTGATCATCGGCTCAAGTTCGTCAGCTACAGCACGGATGTCTAGCATTGCAGAGAAAACATTTTCGTGGTAGTAGTTAGCGAGTTCTTCGCCGCCTTCAACGGTAGCTGCTTCAGACAAAGCTTTTTCCAAGCCGGCAACTTTCTCGCAGAGTGCTGTGGAAAGAGCGGTAATTTTTTTGACTGTTTCGAGCTCATAAGTACCTTCAACATCAAGACCAGCCATTTTCTTATTGGCAATCGTTGCTGCCAGATCATTAGCTGCTGCTGAAGCAGATGGCAGCAGATCTTTGGCAATCATTTCAGCTAGGCAGAGGCCTTCAATTCTAATGGTCTTAGCGTAGTTTTCCAGCAGAATTTCAGTACGCGCATGAATTTCAGCTTCAGTGAAGATGCTGTGTTTGGTAAATAAATCAATATTTTTCTTAGCAAGCATGCAAGGAATTGCTTCCGGAGTTGATTTCAGGTTAAGGAGCCCCCTCATTTTGGCCTCTTCTACCCATGCATCTGTGTAACCGTCGCCGTTGAATATAATACGTTTGTGAGCGGCTATGGTTTCTTTAATTAAAGTTTTAATAGCGGTTTCTTTATCGGCCGCTTTTTCTATAATATCTGCAAATTGATCAAGTTCTTCAGCAACAATCGTGTTCAGAACAATGTTTGGACCGGAGATTGAGAAAGCAGAACCTAACATACGGAATTCGAATTTATTACCAGTGAAGGCAAAGGGAGAAGTACGGTTCCTGTCGGTGGTATCTTGGGCGAAAAGTGGAATAACATTGCCGCCGATTTGCATTAGTTTCTCACCGTCGGAATTGTATTCTTCGCCTTTTTCGATGGCTTCCAGGATCGCGGTCAGCTCAGAGCCAAGGAATGCAGAAACAATTGCCGGAGGAGCCTCATTGGCGCCGAGACGGTGGTCATTACCTGCGCTGGCAACAGACACGCGGAGCAGATCCTGATATTCATCGACAGCTTTAATGATAGCCGCCAAAAAGAGCAGGAACCGGGTATTTTTGTGTGGTTCTGAACCTGGGTTCAGCAGGTTATCGCCTTCAGCAGTACTGATGGACCAGTTGTTATGTTTACCGCTGCCATTCACACCGGCAAATGGTTTTTCATGCAATAAGCAGACCAAACCGTGTTTGGTAGCAATACGTTTCATGAATTCCATCATTAAGTGGTTGTGGTCGGTAGCTATATTAGTTGAAGTGAAGATAGGAGCCAGTTCATGCTGTGCAGGAGCAACTTCATTATGTTCTGTTTTGGCAAGCACACCAAGTTTCCATAGTTCTTCATCTA
The DNA here is from genome assembly GCA_050256135.1 of Acidaminococcaceae bacterium. GTDB lineage: Bacteria > Bacillota > Negativicutes > Acidaminococcales > Acidaminococcaceae > RZYP01. The sequence continues at coordinate 17,804 of JBFWIF010000008.1, forward strand.
ATTCTTGCATGAAAGCCATAACACGCGGTTTAATAATGCCGAAATAGTGATCTTCCATTTCCTGGCCTTTAGGAGGCATTGCGCCTAAAAGGGTACGGCCGGTATAGACCAAATCACGCCTTTTTTCCCACATAGCTTTGTCAACCAGAAAGTATTCTTGTTCAGGACCAACAGTAGTGGTAACTTTTTCAGTTGGAGTACCAAACAGGTCAAGAATTCTTCTGGCAGCAACGTCGATTGCTGACATAGAACGCAGCAAAGGAGTTTTCTTATCAAGAACTTCACCGGTGTAGGAGCAGAAGGCTGTTGGTATACAAAGGGTATTGTCTTTAATGAAAGCATAAGAAGTTGGATCCCAGGCAGTATAGCCGCGGGCTTCAAAAGTGGCGCGCAAGCCGCCGGAAGGGAAACTGGAAGCATCAGGTTCGCCCTGAATCAGTTCTTTTCCTGAAAAATCCATAATAATGCGGCCATCAGCTGTAGGAGTGATAAAACTTTCGTGCTTTTCAGCAGTGATGCCTGTCATTGGCTGGAACCAATGGGTAAAATGGGTTGCGCCTTTCTCTAATGCCCAATCTTTCATAGCATTAGCAATGACGTTGGCGATTGGTAGATCCAGATTTTTGCCCGTCAAGAGAGATGCTTTATACGCCTTGTAGGTGGCGGTTGGTAGCTTCTCTTTCATTACGGTTTCATTGAAAACAAGATCACCAAAAAGTTTTGGAACGTTACTCATAACCTTTCCCCCTTAGAAATAATTACATAATCGCAAATAAAAAAAGCAACAGCGCTGGTCCGGGCCTTAACCCGCAACAACACTGTTGCTTATGGAAGCAGTATAATACAAAAATAGGAATTTGTAAATACTTTTTTTAGCATAAAACAAAATAATATTTTTTGTAACAAAAATAACGTTCGGAAAAACAGCCAAAAACACTCTTTTTTCACTAAATATAGGAAAAATATTCGGTTTTAATATTGACATGATACCATATATGAGCTAAACTAAAAACGCGATGAAAGCGCATTTTAGACATAATTCCATAGTTTTAGTTTATATGAATTTTATATAAATAACAAAAGGAAAGCAGGGGTTAATTTTATGGCAACCATGTTGTATGAAGGTAAGGCAAAAAAGATTTTCACTACTGATAATGCTAACGAAATCGTCGTCTACTATAAAGACGATGCGACTGCTCTTAATGGCTTGAAAAAAGGAACAATTATTGATAAGGGCATCATGAATAATACAATTACCACTTTCTTTTTTGAATTGTTAGGTAAAAATGGCATTCCACATCACCAGATTAAAAAACTGAGTGACCGTGAAGCTCTCTGCAAAAAAGTTACTATCATTCCTGTTGAAGTTGTAACCCGTAATATTGCAGCCGGCAGCTTGGCTAAAAAGATGGGCGTTGAAGAAGGATTGGTTTTAAAGAGACCTCTGGTAGAATTCTATTACAAGAATGATGATTTGGGCGATCCGATGATTAATGCTGATTACGGCGAATCTTTTGGATTCGCAACTGATGCACAGATTGCTGAGATGAAAGGATATGCTCTTAAAATTAACGAAATTTTGAAAGCCTTTTTATTGGAAAGAAAAATTCAATTGATTGACTTTAAATTGGAATTCGGTGTTGATTCTGAAGGGAAAGTAATTCTCGCCGATGAAATTACACCTGACACTTCCCGTCTTTGGGATTTGGAAACCAACGAGAAACTTGATAAAGATCGTTTCCGCAGAGATATGGGTAATGTGGAAGAAGCCTATCAGGAAGTTATCCGTCGTTTGATCGGTAAATAATTAAAAACGGATTTTTTATTGTTAGAGATAAAGCTCTCACTTTTTATAAAGTGAGAGCTTTTTTTTAAAACAAGTTAAAGATGGTATACAGCAATAAATATTTTCGATACAATTAATTTAACAAAATTATAAAAAATGATGTACATCCTGCGGGCAGCAAAAATGCTGCAACTTTGATTTTATTCTTAATCTTTGTTTTAAGGAGTGTGCCTGATGAGTCTAAATTTCAATTCAATGTTGTATCGGTATCCGTCACGCAGAAGCGTAACATATGCACAGAAGGGTATGGTCTGTACATCGCAAAGTTTAGCGGCGCAGGCAGGATTGGAAATTCTTAAAAAGGGCGGCAATGCTGTTGATGCGGCAATTGCTACCGCTGCCTGTTTAACAGTATTAGAACCAACCGGAAATGGTCTTGGCAGTGATGTTTTTGCGTTAGTTTGGGTAAAAGACAAATTATATGGTCTAAATGGCAGCGGCTACGCACCGAAAAATTTAACGAAGGAAGCCTTGCAATCAAGAGGTTTTGAAAAAATGCCTGAACGCGGCTGGGAAACAGTTACTGTTCCTGGTGCGCCGTCAGCATGGTCAGAACTGCACAAGCGCTTTGGCAAACTGGCATTTAAGGAAGTGCTTCAGCCGGCTATTACGTATGCAGAGCAGGGATATCCAGTGTCTCCTCTTGTGGCTGATTTGTGGAATAAGGCTGAAACTACTTTTGCCCAACATAGTGATGATGCGGCATTCGCTGGCATGTTCTCAACATTTATGAGGAATGGTAAAGCGCCTAAAAGCGGTCAGTTAGTTAAAATGCCAGGTCATGCCAGGACGCTGAGACTGATGGCCGAATCAAATTGTGAAGAATATTATCACGGAATAATTGCAGAGGCAATTGCGGAGTTCTCTCAAAAAACAGGCGGCTATATCAGAAAAGAAGATTTAGAAGGTTATTGTGCCGAGTGGGTTGAACCTATTAAGACAAACTACAGAGGCTATGATGTATGGGAAATACCACCTAACGGACATGGCATAGTAGCTTTGATGACATTGAATTTGCTGCAAGGATTTGCTTTTGCGAAGCGCGATACCGTTGACACTTTTCATAAACAGATAGAAGCGATGAAACTGGCTTTCAGTGACGGTAAAGCTTATGTAGCAGATCCGCGATATATGAAAACTAAGGTGGACAGGCTTTTATCAGAAGAATACGCAAATGCGCGGCGCAAGGAAATTGGCGAACAGGCTATAATGCCAAAAGCTGGCAATCCTAATTGCGGCGGTACGGTTTATTTGTGTACGGCAGACAATGAAGGCAACATGGTTTCTTTTATTCAGAGTAATTTCAAGGGATTTGGTTCAGGAATAGTCATCCCTGAGTATGGTATAGCTCTTAATAACCGCGGTAACGGGTTTAGCTTAAACGAAGAGGACGATAATTTCCTTTTACCGGGCAAGAAACCTTATCATACGATCATACCTGGGTTTTTGAGTAAGAATGGCCAGGCTGTAGGACCATTTGGTGTAATGGGCGGATTTATGCAGCCACAGGGTCATGTTCAGGTAATTATGAACACGTTGGATTTTGCCATGAATCCGCAGGAAGCGTTGGATGCTCCTAGATGGCAATGGTTGGGTGGAAAAACAGTAGAGATTGAAAACAGCGTTCCGAGTGAGATAATAGAAGGTTTGAGAACAAGAGGACATGAAATAATAGAGAAAGAAGATTTTACTTCTTTTGGCAGAGGCCAAATTATTTGGCGCGACGAAGCAGGTGTATTAGCTGGCGCAACAGAACCAAGAGCTGATGGTACGGTTGCGGCTTGGTAGTTAAAAGGGAGTAATGTTGAATAGGAATGATAATTTGTTGTCAGAATGTTAAAAAGGCAGCCATCTCAATTGAGATGGCTGCCTTTTTTGTTCTATCAATACTATCAAGAGCAGAAGTAAACATTCAAGAGAAACGATTGTAGAAAGTGAGAAAATTGCGTGCAACAGCTGATAAAGGTCTGCCTTTGACTACACAAAGAGTCTTGTTCATGTTCAGACGGTCATCATGAATAGGCCGGCAAAATAGTTCTTCAGAAAAAATTTCTCCTGTACCGACAGGTACTATAGCTATACCGGCTTGCTGTTTTGCCCACATGATTGTCGATAATTTGGTAGTGTTTATGCTGAGAATTTTTGGATAAACATATGCTTCTTTGCAGACGCTTAGAAATAGATTTGAACAACCACGTGAGAGGCAAAGCGGAATATCTTCCAGAGAGTCTAAAGTCAGATGTTCGAGATCAGGGGCAAGCCATGAAGAGTTTTTATGGTAAACGGCAGCTAAACACTCACTTTTAGTCATCAGAACTTCAAAACGGTGAGCTTGCTCCAAAGGTGCGTTGGCGATACCGATTTCCGTTATGCCGCTCAAAAGTTGATGCGTTTGTTCCATAATAGGAACTTCATAAAGTTCATAATCTATGTCAGGATTATCTTTGGCAAATTTGCTGAGAAAATTTTGGATAAAGAGAACGGACATAGACGGAGATAGGCTTATTCGTAAGGTACCGGCAAGTCCGTTTGCACAAGCTGTTATTTCTCTTTGAGCATCATCTTCAAGGGTGCAGAGAAATTTTGCTTTATTATAGAGAATAGAACCTGCGGGAGTCAATTCAATATTGCGAACGCCGCGTTTGAGATGGAGCAGAGGTGCTCCATATTTTTTTTGCAAGGCTTTGATTTGCACTGTCAGCGCTGGTTGAGCGATATGAATTTTTTCGGCGGCAGCTGATAGGCTTCCGCTTTCAACAATAGTAATGAAATTTCTGTAATGTTCTAAATCCATAAAGACCCTCCTTTGTCATTAAAAAAAAGCAATTATTATATAAAATATAACATTCTATTATATTTTATATAATAGCTTAAATTTTGGAAAGCGCAAGTAAGGTTTGTTTAAAGGAATTTGATGAATTGACGTTCGTTACAATAATGAGAAAATTATAGCGGTTATTTGGATGAAGTGTAAAATGGTTTTTCAAGAAAAAGGCACAATTATAACGTTTCGTTATATATTTTATTAAATTTATATATTTTTATTATAAATTCGCTTGCCCTACAATAAAGACGAAGAGAACATGCTTTATGATTCTAAACAAAGAAGGGATGAGGAATGTTAGATCAGACAAGACTACGCAATCCAAAATTGTTTGAGAAAGTCGTTAGCCCAGAAAAGGCGGCTGAGCTGATTGAGGACGGTATGAATGTTGGGGTCAGCGGATTTACTCCATCAGGCTATCCCAAGAAAACCACCATGGCACTTGCCAAGGCAATAAAGGAAGGGAAAAAATGCAGGATTAATCTCTGGAGCGGCGCCTCGGTCGGACCGGAAATTGAAGAGGCGTTGGCGGCCGTGAATGGCATTAAAGGGCGAATGCCTTATTATGCTTATTCCAATAAGAGTATGAAGACAGCCATCAATAAAAATGAAATAGAATATCTGGATCAACATCTCAGTCATTTTGCGCAGCAAATTGATTATGGTTTTTTTGGTGACGTAGATGTGGCAATAGTTGAGGCTGCAGCGATTACAGAGGATGGTCATATTATCCTTGGCTCTGGCATCGGGAATACGCCTATGTTGGTCAAACACGCCAAACGAATAATTGTTGAGGTCAACACCAGTATTCCTTTATCTTACGAGGGAATACATGATATTTATCTTGTTGCTAAACCGCCACGACGGACGGAAATTCCAATCTATCATGTGAATGACAGGGTTGGGACGCCTTATCTGGAATGCGGACTGGAGAGAATCAACTGTATTGTCGAATCGGACATTGTTGACCATGTGAGAAATTTGACACCTCCGGATGATACGAGCGAAAAGATTGCCGAGAATTTGGTGGATTTCTTGGAATATGAGCAAAAGAAAGGGAGAATTCCAGCAAAAATGCTGCCTCTGCAATCCGGGGTCGGCAGTATAGCCAATGCAGTCTTATTGGGATTAGAGAAATCAAAGTTTGAAAACTTGGAAATGTATTCGGAAATTCTTCAGGATGCTGTCTTTAAACTTATTAAGTCGGGAAAGGTTGCTTTTGCCTCAGGCTGTGCTTTTACACCTTCGCCCACGGTAAAAGCCATGTATGAAGAAGAACCTGAATTATATAGAAAGCATATTTTGTTAAGACCGCTGGATATTACCAATCACCCGGAAGTGATCAGGCGTCTGGGCGTAATTGCCATGAATACGCCACTAGAATTCGATATTTACGGACAAGCAAATTCGACACATACATTAGGCTGTACGATGATGAATGGAATTGGCGGCAGCGGAGACTTTATGCGCAATGGTTATCTGACAATCTTTTCCACTGAATCTACCGCCAGAAATGGTGCTATTTCACGTGTTGTACCTATGGTAACGCATGCCGACCATACTGAGCACGATACCATGGTTTTCATAACAGAACAGGGAGTAGCTGATATAAGAGGATTGACACCTCTGAAGAGAGCCAAACTTATCATCAATAATTGTGCGCACCCAGATTATAGAGAGCAGCTGCTGGAATATTTGAACTATTCCAGCCACAACTTTCCTGGCCATGAGCCACAGGCTCTAGAACATGCATTTGATATGCAAAAGGCATTTATACAAAGCGGAACAATGTTGAAATAAGGGAGTGAAAAAAATGAGAATGGAAGATAAAGTAATACTTGAAGCTGGTTTGAATGAGTATGATGCGATTGTACAAAAAGCTATAGCTAAAGCTCCGGAAAGAAAAAAATTCGATGTAAAACCTGTTTACACGCCGCTGGACACTGATGGTTTTGATTATTGCGAGAAACTTGGTTTCCCAGGGGAATATCCGTTTACTCGTGGTGTACAACCAACAATGTACCGTGGTCGTTTGTGGACGATGCGTGCTTATGCCGGATTCTCCACTGCCGAAGAAACCAATGCGCGTTATAAACTGCTTCTGGAAGCCGGTCAGACAGGTTTATCGGTAGCAATGGATTTGCCAACCCAGGTAGGTCTTGATTCAGACAGCGAGCTGTCGCATGGTGAAGTTGGCAAAGTCGGCGTAGCTATCGATTCCCTGGCAGATATGGAACAATTATTTGAGGGCATCGATTTGTCGAAAGTATCGACTTCCATGACCATTAACGGACCGGCAGCAGTACTTCTGGCAATGTATGTGGCGGTAGCAGAGAAACAAGGTGTTGCACCTGAGCAATTAAGAGGGACCATCCAAAATGATATCCTGAAAGAATATATTGCCCGCGGAACTTACATCTTTCCGCCGCGTCCATCCATGAGGCTGATCAACGACACCTTTGAATATTGCTCTAAGAGCATTCCCAAATGGAACACCATCAGCGTAGGTGCCTACCACATCCGCGAAGCCGGTGCTTCCTGCGTACAGGAAATTGCCTTTGCTTTTTCCAATGCTATCGCTTATATCGAAGCGGCAATCAAATCAGGACAAAAGGTGGACGACTTCGCACCGGGCATTTCCTGGATTTTCACAGCAGGTTTGAACTTGTTCGAGGAAGTTGCGAAATTCCGTGCCGCCCGTCGCTTGTGGGCCCGCATCATGAAAGAACGCTTCGGAGCAACTGTTCCTAAGGCCCAGATGCTTCGTGTGCATGTACACACGGCAGGCAGTGTCCTAACCGCGCAGCAGCCACACAACAATATCGTGCGTGTAACTTGGCAGGCATTGGCAGCAATGCTAAGCGGCATCCAATCGATGGCGACCTGCGCCTATGATGAAGCAATCGCTATTCCGACCGAAGAAAGCGCAGTATTGGCATTGCGAACCCAGCAAATGCTGGCTTATGAAAGCGGTTGTACTGATACTATTGATCCGCTGGCAGGTTCCTACTATGTAGAAGCACTGACTGATAAGATGGAAAAGGAAGCTTATGAATATATTAAAAAGATTGATGCCATGGGCGGTGCGGTAGCAGCAATTGAGCAAGGTTATATGCAGGCAGAAATGGCAACCAATGCAGTTAACTACCAATACGCGATAGAGAAAAAATCAATCACAGTGGTGGGTGTCAACAAGTATGTAGATGACAAAGAGCTGGGAGAACAGGAAGTACTGAAAGCAGACCTTAGTGTAGGTCAGCGGCAGGTGGACAGACTTAATAAAATGAAAGGCGAAAGGGACAACGCAGCAGTTGAAGCTTCCCTTACCGCACTGAAAAAAGCCTGCGAAGGTACAGAAAATCTGATGCCTTACATCATCGAGGCAGTAAAGGATTATGCAACACTTGGTGAAATCTGTGGTACCATGAAAGAAGTATTCGGCGAATACCGCCAGGATGGTTCAAATTTTTAATTCAAAAGCATGAAGACGGAGAATACCGATAAGAAAGAAGGTCAGAAGATGGCAACAAGAGAGTTGGCGGAATTTGCCGCAGCGATATCTTACGAAAAAATACCTGCTGCAACTATCCGTAAAACTAAACAATGTATTCTGGATTGGCTTGGTGTTTGCATAAGAGGCTCGCAGGAAAAACCGGTAAAGATGATTCGTAATGTGTTGCTAGAGGCTGGAGGTGCGAAACAAGCCAGTATCATTGCCGGCAGCAGAGAAGAGACATCGGCTTTACAAGCAGCCTTTTGTAACGGCGCGGCATCGCATTCTTTGGATTTTGATGATTTGCACAATCCTTCAATAATTCACCTGGCGACTGTCGTCATACCGCCGGTATTTGCTATTGGCGAAGCAGAACACAAAAGCGGCAGGGATATGCTTGCCGCTGTCGTTGCCGGTTACGAAGTGGGGGCAAGAGTAGGTGAATCAGTCATTCCTGAATCATATTTCTATTGGCATACGACCGGAACCGCAGGAACATTTGGCGCTGCGGCCTCCGCGGGGAATCTTCTGGGACTTGACACGGAAAAGATGACACAATGTTTAGGCAGTGCCGGCACCCAGGCGGCAGGGTTATGGGAATTTTTGAAAGAGGGTGCCATGAGTAAGACTTTGCACGCCGGCAAAAGTTCCTATGCAGGTGTTTTGTCCGCCTATCTTGCACGGGAAGGATTTACGGGGGCTACCAAAATCCTAGAAGGAGAGAAAGGTTTCTGCCGTGCTGTGTCTTCTGTTCCGCATTTAGAAAAACTTACTGCTGGGATTGGAGAAGGATTTAAGATAGATGAAAATTCTTTTAAGCCCTATGCTTGCTGTAAGCATTCCCACGCGGCTCTTTATGCAGTTCAAGTTTTACGCCAAGAGCACAATCTGCAGCCTAATGATGTTTCAAAAATAGAACTATTGGTAAATAATATAACCGATTTTTTAATTAATAATCAGAATCCGGAAAATCCTTACGGCTGCAAATTCAGTATTCAGTACTGTGTTGCAGGCATGCTGAAATACGGCGAAATGGGAGTGCAACAATTTGCTGCAGATGTAATTAATGATGCTGAAGTCCGAAAGTTGATGTCGCGTACTGAAGTAATCAGGGACGATGCAATTGACGCTATAATAGCAAGCGATCCTTCCAAACTGGCGTCCAAGGTTGTTATTTATTGCCAAGACGGGCGTATTTTCCAAAAACAGGTCGACTATCCAAAAGGAGATCCGCCGAATCCGATGACCTGGGAGGAAAGCGTTGATAAATTTATGAGTCTTGCTACGCCATTGTATGGCAAAGAGAGAAGTGCAAAGCTTTGCCGGTTGGTTGACAGATTGGAAGAAAGCACTGATTTCGCGATTAACTTTAAGGAATGTCTGGCCTGAAAAATTAATAAAGTTTTTGCTGTTGCTATTGCTTTAAAAAACCATTTGTACTATGATAAGTGCTGTAATTGGTGTTGCAGGAAGGGGCATTTGCTTTGGCAGTTGGCAAAGACTTTGTTACTAAACGAATCAAAGAAATTTATTCTTCTAATCATTTTGTAAAACTGTGCGGCATGAAAATTGAAGATATTGAGTGCGGTGGAGTAGTATTAGGTCTGGAAATTGATGGTGATAAACATACCAATCATAGCCATCATGCACATGGAGGAGCAATTGCAGCGTTGGCTGATACAGCTCTCGGAGTTTCGGCAGCAACTGTTTCCAAGCGTGTTGTCACTTCATCTCTTCAAGTTTCTTACATTAAGGGGTTGCCAGAAGGCAGTTATGCAAGAGCACATGCAAAAATTATTAGCAATGATGGTAATTATATGGTCATTCGCGGTGAAATAATTAGTGCTGGTGAGTTAATTGCCGAGGTAATGGCGACTATGGTAGTGGTTGGCGAATATAAGGAAATACCTACAGAGTGGTAATTGTGTTATGAAAGCAGGCATAAAAATAATGAAGGACGACAGCTGTCGTCCTTCATTATTTTTATGTTTATTTAGTTAATTCTGCTGCCAAGAAGTTCTTTTAAGCGCTCTTCGTAACGCGTGAGATGATATTCATAGTATCTAATATGTTCATTTAACTCATGAATCTTGGCGTTCAGCTGGTCTTCGTCACGCAAAATGTTTTGCGTGACGAAGGGGAAGGAATCACGGAGTAAGTTTTTCTGCTCTTTTAAGTCGCTGAATGTTTTTTCTAAAGCTGCTTTATATTGCAGAAGCAAAGCTGGTTCTGCTGTTGAGTAATCATTTGGAGAGCAAAGAGGGCTTTTCATAACTTCTTTTAGTGCTGCTAAATCTTTCTTTGCGAAGGCGGTTACACCATCTTTGTAAAGATTGTTAGTCTCATCAGGTTGGCTGATATTAAGGTCAGGGTTGAGTCGGTCAATGAAATTTTTGTAGAGCGAGTTAAGCTCAGCTTCTTCAGCAGCAGAAAGTGTGAACTTATCTGTTTGTGTCAACGCAAGTTTCAAAAGGTTGGCCTGTTCTTGCAAAGTTGCTTTATTTTCTTCGAAATCAATATCAAGAATTTTATCGACAAATTCCAAATCCAGAACTCGATTATTGTCTATTAGTTCTTTTACTATTTCTGTTTTTCTCCTGACACGTAGAATATCACATTGAGTTTTGAAGGACTTGAATTCTAAGTGTCCTACTTTCTCCATATATTCTTTCTCCAGATATTTACTGTTATGAAAAATATTTTGGTCGACTTCGAAAATCAATTCAACCAGATCTTTGCGAAGTTTAGCAATTTCTCTTATCATTGCTTCATTTTTTGCTTTATTTGGCATTAATTTCACCTATTTCTTTCATTTCATGTTTATAACACTTCCTCATTATACTATAAAAATATAATTTGAAAAGAAAAAGATAATACTATCAGCAAGCATTGATAAATAATAAATAAAGGCTATAATGTAATTATTTTGACATTTGCAGGTATTAATGATACTATGGCGATGATAACAAAATAGTGATTGTTCAGGCGCAGTAATGCATAATAGAAAAATCGGTTGAACGCCGATGCGGTCCCGCCGCTGTAAGGAAGAGCAAATTTCATTAAGCCACTGAGGAAACTTGGGAAGGCGAAGCTAGCAATGACTCCGAGCCAGAAGAACTGCCTGAATGAGTAATGGGTTGCCCCACGAGAGATGGAAAGGCGAACTGAAATAATTAGAAAATGGTATTAGCCTTTCTGCATTTGTGTGCGGGAGGGCTTTTTGTTTTTATATGGGAAAGGGAGGCAGTTTTATGGAATTTTTGGAACGGGCATTTGAGTACTTTAATAAAGGCGGCTTATTGATGTATCCTTTGTTGCTATGTTCAATTGCAACTTTTATGATTGCCGTTGAAAGGTACATTTATTATCGGACAGCTGATTCAGGAAGCGAATTTGCAGAAAAACTTTGTCAGCTTCTAGATTTGAATAGGTGGGATGATGCTAAAGATTTAGCGGCTGCAACGCAAGGAGAAGCCGCTGCTTTTGCAACAATGACAATGCAGCGCAGTGAGACAAGATCTGACGGAATAGAGTCCTTTGCCGGTAGTAAAGCAGAACGTGTTCTTGATAGATTAGAGGAATATCTTGATTATCTAGGCGTGATTATCATGCTCTCACCGATATTAGGACTTTTCGGTACAATTACAGGCATGATGGCTGCTTTCAATAGCTTAGACTTAAGGACAGAAAACCCTTTTGCGGTAACTGCAGGAGTTGCGGAAGCTTTGATCACTACGATTTTTGGCCTTGCAATTTCTGTAGCTGCGATTTGTGTTCATACATATTTTGGCAGGAGACTTAAACGTGCCACAGTTGATATGGAAGAAATTTCCAATAATCTTGTGGAGGCGATTGAACGGCGTAAGCAGTAAGAAAGTTCTTGGAGGCTAAAAGGGGGTAAAACATATTGATTAAGTTAAAAAAAAGAAGAGTAACAAAAGCACCAGAATTAATGATTAGTCCAATGATTGATATGATGTTCCTGATGCTGGTCTTTTTTATTTACTGCACAATGAATATGTCGGAAATTAAAACTTTGGATATCAGGCTGCCGGTAGCCCAAAATGCCAGCGTTAAAACTAAAGCAAATTTTAACATCTCTATTAAGGCTGATGGCACTATTTGGCTAAATGACAAACAGACTGACGCTGATGCTGTTATAATGCAGGCTATGCTGGAGAATAAGACTAATCCTGATTTTGCAGTTATCATAAGTGCTGATGGTGATGGCAGTTACCGTAATGTTATCACCTTACTTGATCGCTTCAAACAAGCCAAAATTACTAGGGTGGGTTTAGCAACAGATTTGGGAGAAGGCAAATGAGGAAAGGCAAACGTTTTAGGATAGGTTTTATAGCCTCTTGCAGCTGCCATATATTGTTGATAGTTCTTCTTGGTGTAATTGGAATTATGCATGTTCCAAAACCATATAAAGACGATATTATGGTAGTTAACCTTGTTGGTGGAACTGGCGGCGGAGGAGTTGCAGCTGCTGAAGCAAGCCAGTTAACAACAAATATTAGCAGAACAAAAGTGCCAGACGAGATAATTAATTTCCGCAAGGCAAATGAAATTGATGCAGATGTTGCTAAGGAACCGGAGAAAAAAATCCTTGAAAACAAAGCTAATAATTCTGCAGAAATTGGCGATTTCCAAAACTATAAAGGCGCTAATGGAGAAAATGGTTCCAACATTGGTGAAAGCAGTAACGGACAAGGCGACGGAATAAGTGAGGGCAGTGACGTCGGTACTGGTGGTGCTGGTCAGCCGTTGGTGCCACCACGCTTGGTTCACTATGAGAAACCTGCCTATCCTTCGGCGGCGAGAAAGAGTGGAGTGGAAGGAACAGTAATCGTGCGTGTTCTTGTGGATAAGCGGGGAGATGTGTCTGGGGCCGATATCTATGAATCTTCTGGTTCCCCTATTCTTGATGAAAAAGCTGTTTCGGCAGCCCAGGAATGGGAATTTGCGCCAGCCAAGGACAAGATGGGCAGGAATATGAAATGTTATGTTTTTGTACCAATTTCTTTCTTCTTACGTTAAAAAAAGAGTAACCGTTGATCAACGGTTACTCTTTTTATGTTTAAGTGATTATTAAATCAGATCCATGCCAAGTTGGATTGCCTTTTTGTTGACTTCTTCGGTACCTTTTGGTACGCGATTGAGTACAGCTTTGATAATGGATTCTTCGGAAACTATACCTGTTAGTTTAACAATGGCACCGAGGGCGATAATATTCGCAAACAAAGCTTTACCAAGAACCTCTTTAGCGGTGTGAGTTATTGGCAGTTCATACACTTTTCCGCCGTGAGCAGGAAGAGTTTTAACGAAAAGACTATCCGTTACCAAAATTCCTTTTTCTGTCAAATCATGGGAATATTTTTGCGCAGCTTCTTGGCTCATTGCGAGTAGCAAACCTGGATTTGTTACCTTTGGAAAGTGAATTGCCTGGTCAGAGATTATAACTTCTGATTTGCTGGCGCCGCCACGGGCTTCAGGGCCATAGGATTGGGATTGGATAGCCAGTTTACCGTCGAGCAAAGCAGCTTCAGCCAGAATAATGCCTGCCAAGATAAGTCCTTGACCGCCAGTGCCGGATAAACGCAACTCTTTTTTCATGATTATTTACCCCCTTGTGCGGCAGCAATTAGTTCATCATAAGCTTCGGTATATTCTATTTGGCCTTCAGCTTTATAGAGAACGCCGATAGGGAATTTGCCGGCCTTTTGTTCTTCATTCAGTTTTTCGAAAGCTGCGAGCGGAAGTGCATGGTCACGCTGCCATTTTATCATGTCGGCAGGTCCGCCCATCTTATTCTGACGTCCGAAGGAAATTGGGCAGGCAGTAACAGCTTCAATCAAGCTGAAACCTTTGTGTTCAATTCCTTGGGCAATCAGATCTGCAAGCATTGGAGCATGGAAAGTAGTAGCACGTGCTACAAAAGTAGCACCGGCTGCTTTGACGAGTTCAGCGATATCAAAAGATTTCTCGACGGTGCCATAAGGAGCCGTAGTAGCTTTAGCATGTTCAGGAGTCAAAGGTGAATACTGACCGCCAGTCATACCATAAATACTATTATTATAAAGTACAACTGTCATATCGATGTTACGGCGTGCGGCATGAATCAGATGATTGCCGCCGATTGCTGTTGCATCACCGTCACCTGTAACGACAATTACTTTAAGACTTGGGTCAGCCAATTTGACACCTGTAGCAACTGGCAGGGCACGACCATGTGCTGAATGTACTGTGTTGAAATCAAGGTAACCGGAAGCACGGCTTGAACAGCCGATGCCGGAAATAACAGCTACATTATCTTTGGCAAGATTAAGTTTTGCAACTGCTTTGACTATGCAGCCGGTAACAATGCCATTGCCGCAGCCCGGGCACCAAATGTGAGGCAAACGACCCGGTCGAAAATATTTATCTATCATTTCTTCCATATTCATAAAAAAATCCTCCTCTCAAGTGGTACTCTTTTTATTTGAATGCTTTTTCCATTTCAGCTAATACTTCTGCCGGAGCAGCAGGTTCGTTATCATATTTGGCAAAGAGCGTCACAGGAACTTTACCAGCGACGGCACGTTCAACTTCCAGCACGTATTGACCATAGTTCAATTCATGGACCATGATGTGTTTTACTTTGCCTGCCAGTGCTTTCATTTGTTTTTCGGCAAACGGCCAGATGGTAATAGGGCGGACCAAACCAACTTTCATGCCTTTGGCTCGAGCCATGTCAACAGCTTCATAAGCCGCACGCGCAGCGCCGCCGAAAGCGACGATGGCATATTCTGCGTCGTCCATTGCATAGTTTTCAACTTCGACGATGTCGTCAAGGTTGTTATAAAGTTTATCATGCTGCCGGTTGGTAGCTGCCAGTGTAGCGGCAGGTGTTCCTTTAGGGAAACCTGTGTCATCATGCACAAGACCGGTTACATGCCAGCGGTAACCGCTGCCGAAAGGAGGCATTGCCGGTACCAGAGATTCATCGGTCGCATAAGCCTTGAATTCTTCAGGCGGGCAGGTTGGCATTTTGCGTTCTACCTGCGGAATCTCATCATAATTATCCGGTAACTCAATTTTTTCACGCATATGACCGATTACTTCATCCATCAACAGGATAACCGGTACGCGGTATTTTTCGCTTAAAGCGTAAGCACGTAATGTAAGATCAAAGCATTCAGGAACACTTGCCGGTGTCAGGGCAATCAACCAATGGTCACCATGAGTTCCCCAACGTGCCTGCATGATATCGCCCTGGGATGGCGAAGTAGGCTGGCCAGTAGAAGGGCCAACGCGTTGTACGTTGACAATAACAAGAGGTATTTCTGCCATGCAGGCATAGCCGATCAGTTCTTGTTTGAGGGAAAAACCAGGGCCACTTGTTGCAGTCATAACTTTTTTGCCTGTCAGGGAAGCACCGATGATGGCACCCATGCTGGCAATTTCGTCTTCCATCTGAATAAACTTACCACCAACTTTCGGCAGTTTTTCAGCTAAAGACTCAGCTACTTCAGTAGATGGCGTTATAGGATAACCACCAAAGAATTTCACGCCTGCGGCAATTGCGCCTTCAACTACTGCCTGGTTACCTTGCAATAGAAGTATTTTAGACATAAAGTTTCACTCCTTTATTATTTTTCAAGAAAAATCGCGTAATCAGGACAGCGTGTTTCACATTGTCCGCATTTTATGCAGTCCTTTTCGTTTACGACTTCAACTTTCTCAATTTCGTTTACTGCGAGGACCTTCTTAGGGCAAAAAGCGACACAGATACCGCAGCCTTTGCAACGTTCGATATGAATTTTCAGCATAAGATACCCTCCTTAAATATTTATAGGAATAAATTTAAAAACATCAAAAAAATTAGGCTTTTTTACAAGCCACATAATCCCTTCTTAATTATACAGCAAAAAATTGAGCCATTAAACCCCCGCAAACATAAAACGCAAATTGTTTTTCAGACAAAAGTGTCAAAATTTAAGGCAAATGATATAATATAAAATATAGAGGGGAGGTTTAGAAGTTGGAAATTGACAAATCGCTGCCAAAAAGTGAAAGAATTTTGCTAGCAGCCGCTGATGTTTTTTCACGCAAGGGGTATTTGCAGGCGACTTTGGACGAAATAATTGAAATAGCGGATACGGGGAAGGGTACTGTCTATAATTATTTTAAAAATAAAGATAATTTATTTTATACTTTGGTTTCCAAGATAAATGAGCCATTTGTCATTGATTTGCAAGCAATCGAAGCAAGTGAAGAGTCTCCTTTACTGAAGTTGGAATTATATTTGAAGGAAATGCTCGATTTCTTGCGTACCAATGATACTCTGTGGCAGGTGCTTTTCTATGAAATGATGGGGGCTAACAGAGGATGGTATTTTATCCATGATTATGCAACTAAGGAAAACCGTCTTGTTGTTAAATGGGGAGCAGGACCAACAAAGGAAGAGGCAGAGCGTGTAGCTCGATACTCTGAACTTATTAGTTCTAGCTTCGTGATACTTGAGAATATAATGCAGGAAGGTGTCGATACAGGAGTCTTTAAACCAAGCCCGGAAAATAAGGGCGTCCATTATGCAGCAAGACATCTTTACGGCGGTGTAGCTATGGCGGTTTTCTTCGGTAATGACAGAGAGGAATCTTCTGCGACAGTTGCTAAAATCATCGCTGATCGTTTCCTTTTCGGTTTTGCCAATCCAATAAAATGAATAAAGATATTCCAATTTGAAAATATAGTTTGAAATATTTATCAAAATAGTGTATAACCATTGTTGTAGAGTGCAAAGTTGGACTCCGATATGCCATGAAAGTGGCGTATTGGAGTTTTCTCTATTTAAGGCTTCTTTTGCAGCAAAAAATTTATTCAAAGGAGTTGGTGAAACATGGGTGACATCAAAAAAGAAAGCAGCGATAAGTTAGGTTTTTTTAAACAGTACGGATTTTATCTCGCTTTGGCTGTATTGGCAGCCATAGTGCTTCTACCTCAGCAGGATGGTCTTTCAGTAGCAGGACAACGAATGATTGGTATCATGGTGTTTTCTGTAATCGTTTGGGCAACAACAGCAATCTCATATCCAGTCAGCGCAGGCGTTATTATGACGTTGATGGCTTTTTTGGTAGGTTTCGCTCCTAACCCGGCAACCGGTAAGCTTTATGGTACTGCGGGTGGCTTGGCAATGGGACTGAAGGGTTTTGCATCTACCGCTTTCTGTCTTGTGGCCGCAGCTATGTTTTTAGCAGCAGCTATGACAAAGACCGGTTTGGACAAGCGTATTGCTCTTGTAATTTTATCCAAACTTGGTGCTAAGGCGAACAGGGTAGTAATAGGTGTTATTCTCTGCGGCTTTATTTTAAGTTTCTTTGTTCCAAGTACTACGGCACGTGTAGCTTGCTTGGTACCAATTGTTATTGGTATGATCAAAGCGTTTAATGTTCCGATGAAAAGCAGGTTTGCGGCTATGTTGATGATTACTGTCGCACAGGTCGACAGTGTTTGGAATGTTGGGATTAAAACGGCAGCGGCTCAAAATATGGTAGCTGTAAGTTTTATCAAAAGCCAATTAGGCGTGGATATCTCCTGGCTGGATTGGTTTATTGCAGCTGCGCCATTTGCGATTTTAATGTCTATATGTTTGTATAAGTTAATGCTGTATCTCTTCCCGCCGGAAATTGATGAAATTCCTGGTGGCCAAGCTACAGTTAAAAAATTACTGCAGGAAATGGGTGATATAACAACTAATGAAAAGAAACTGCTGTTTGTTTCAATTGCCTTGCTGTGCTTGTGGACGACGGAAAAAACATTTCATCAGCTGGATACCTCAACGACTACCATGCTTGCTGTAACCCTTCTGATGCTGCCTAAGATTGGGGTTATGAACTGGGAGGAAACAGTGCAGAAGATTAACTGGGGGACTGTTCTGTTATTCGGCGTGGGGATTTCTTTGGGATCAGCCTTGCTTTCTACCAAAGCGGCAGCCTGGATGGCTACTCAGATTGTAACAGGTTTCGGACTTGCTAATTCAACTACGCTTGTTGTTTTGGGCATTATGGCTTTGTTCCTAATCGTTATTCATACTGGCTTTGCCAGCGCTACAGGCCTTGCAGCGGCAATTATACCTATCATTATTTCCGTTCTGCAAAGCCTGAAAACTCCAGGTGTCAATATTATCGGCATGACGATGATATTGCAATATGTCGTCAGTTTTGGTTTTATCCTGCCGGTCAATGCACCGCAGAATATGATTGCTTACGGTACTGATACCTTTGAAGTGCGCGATTTTGTCCGCTCTGGCATACCGCTTACTATCATCGGGTTTTCCCTGATTATGTTATTAGGTGCTACCTACTGGAAGTGGTTAGGTTTGGTTTAAAAAATATTTATAGCTATATGCGAAGAAGGCTCGTCCAATTGGACGAGCCTTCTTTTTGCATAGCAACGATTTATTTATTTGTTTGTCCAGCCTGGAGTTACGGAACCTTTGAAATGGTCAGCGATAAATTTGGCATTTTCGTCTGATTGGTAAGCTTTGATAAAGGCTTTTACTCTTGGGTCGTCTTTCATTTTCTCTTTGGTAACGAGAATATTAACGAAGGGGGATTCGGCAGACTCAATGAAGATGGAATCTTTAACCGGATTCATTCCTGTAGCAATAGCGTAGTTAGTGTTAATGACGGCAACATCAAGATCGGAAAGGCTGCGGGGAATGATTGCCGCATCAAGCTCTTTAAACTGGAATTTATGTGGGTTAGCGGTGATATCTTCCAAAGTAGCTCTTACACCGATGCCATCTTTCAGGGTTATTAATTTTTGCGCTGCTAACAACAGAAGAGCACGGCCTCCATTGGTTGGGTCATTCGGAATGCCGATAGTAGCTCCATCTGGGATAGTTTCACCCTTTTTAATTTTTTGGGAATAGGCAGCCATCGGGAAGTTAACTGATTTAGCTACTTCCACCAAATCATATTTACGGTCCTTGACTGTGTTATCAAGGTATGGACGGTGCTGCATGCTGTTCAGGTCTAGTTCTCCCTGGAACAGTGCGACGTTTGGTTGGATATAATCGTTGAATTCTACAACTTCAACTTTCAAGCCTTGTTTAGCTGCGATTTTTTTAACGTTGTCAAGAATTTCAGCATGAGGACCGGCTGTGACGCCTACTTTCAGGGTTTGCACGGTTTTCTTTTCTTCGGTTTTTTTATCGCTGCCGCCGCAGCCAGCTACTGCAAATGCTGCCAAAAGCAAGCCTGTAGCTAAGATGGAAATGCTTTTTTTCATAAATAAATCCCCCTATAATTTATTTTTATTTAATTTTTTGGATATGTAATTACCGCAAGACTGGACAATTTGTACTTGGGCAATCAAAACAACAACAGTTGCAATCATGATATCAACGCGGAAACGCTGATAACCATAACGGATTGCCAGGTCACCTAGACCACCACCGCCAAGGGCACCGGCCATTGCCGAGTAACCTATGAGGCTTATAATAGCTAGTGTGACGCCTAAAACAATGGAATGCAGTGCTTCAGGGAGCAGTACTTTGTTAATTATTTGCAGTGGACTTGCACCCATGGCTTGAGCAGCTTCAATAACGCCGTGATCAATTTCCAGCAGAGAAGATTCAATAATGCGGGCGATGAAAGGTGCTGCCGAAATTGTCAAAGGAACAATAGCAGCTGTCGTACCAATGGAAGAACCAACAATCATGCGCGTCAAAGGAATGATTGCAACCATCAGGATAATGAAAGGTGTAGAGCGGGTTGCATTAACTACAGCACCCAAAATAGCATTAACAGGTGTATTTTCCAAAATGTGCCCCTTACGGGTTACAGTTAGGATAACGCCAAGTGGCAAACCAATCAATGTAGAGATAATAGTGGAAGCGGCAACCATATAACAGGTTTCAATAAAAGATTTAATTAAAAGGTTGATAACTTCAGGCGACATAGCCCATCACCTCCATTCTGAGATTTCTTTCATGCAAATAGGTAAGAGCAGCTTTAATTGAGCTGCGAACACCTGAGATTTCTACAAGCAGGGTGCCATAAGGAGTTTCTTTGATACTTTCGATATTGCCATATAGAATGTTGACATCGACATCGAATTTTTTAACCAGGCTGGAAATCAAAGGATCTCCTGCGGAAGCGCCGATAAAGGATAAGCGGATCAATAACTTGCCGCCTTCGATGTATTCTTTGCTAAGTGGTACGTCTTTCAGTATTGCTGGCAGTTCAACATTATTGATACTCTTGATGAAATCTTTGGTGGTAGGTGTTTTCGGATTGGTGAAGAGGTCGAACATAGTGCCTTCTTCAATAATGTCGCCATTCTCAATTACGGCAACTCTGTCGCAGATTTCTTTCACTACCTGCATCTGGTGCGTAATCATCACAATGGTCAGATTCATGCGCTTATTGATGTCCTTCAGCAAATCCAGGATGGATTTGGTTGTCTGCGGGTCAAGCGCAGAAGTTGCTTCGTCGCAAAGCAGGACTTTCGGTGAGCTGGCTAAGGCTCTGGCAATGCCAACACGTTGTTTCTGTCCACCGGATAATTGCGATGGATAATGGTCGCGGCGTTCTACAAGTCCAACAAGGTCGAGCAGCGGTTCAACTTTTTTGCGGATATCATCTTTGGATAGGCCCTGTATTTCTAGTGGAAACGCAATATTATCATAAACGGTGCGTGATGCTAGCAGATTAAAATGCTGGAAAATCATGCCGATGTTCTGGCGTGCCTTTCTAAGTTCAGCTTCGCTCATGGCGGTAAGGTCCTGGCCATCAACTATTACTTGGCCACCGGTTGGTACTTCCAACATGTTTATGCAGCGAATCAGGGTGCTTTTGCCGGCACCGCTCAGACCGATAACACCAAAAATCTCGCCGGCATTGATATTTAGATTGGTTTTATGCAATGCGTCGATATCGCCTGATTTGCTATGATATGTTTTTTCTACATTATGTAGTTCGATCATGGTATTCCTTCTTTCTATAATTTCGGGCATTAAAAAAGCCTCTTCTTTCAGAAGAGGCACGTAAAGTAATTTTAAATACGGCTTCATCTGTCAGGAACTCCTGAAGGATTTGGCACCGTTCACGGTTGTGATGGTTGCCGTAGCGTCATTGGGCCATTCCCTCGGCTACTCTTGATGAACACTTATGAAGTTATGGGATAATGATACACACATATTTGTCTGTTGTCAATAGTAAGCAAAAAAAATCTTGCAATTTCACATAATAAAGTGTTAAAGTATTAAATGAGAAGTAATAAAAACTAAACTAGTTATTAAGGATGGTGCATTATGAGCATTACGAATAAACTTAAAGATGAACTGACGGATCAACTATTCAGAGCAATACTTTCTCTCAAGGATGAAGAGGAATGTTATCAGTTTTTTGAAGATGTCTGTACTGTTAGTGAAATAAAAGCTATGGCACAAAGACTTGAAGTGGCAAGAATGCTTGATGAAGGCAGTATCTATGATGAAATCGTTGAAAAGACAGGGGCTAGTACAGCAACTATTTCGCGCGTCAAACGCTGCTTGGTTTACGGTGCTGATGGCTACCGCAATGTCCTGAATACGTTCAAAAAAGGGGAAGCAAGTAATGACTAAGAAGAAAGTTTTGCAGATCCCTTACGGCACTAAAGATGTTTTGCCGGGGGAGGCGCGTGTCAAAAGAGAGATAGAAAACAGCATCATTAAGAATTTTATGGCGTGGGGATATGATGAAGTCGGAACTCCTACCTTTGAATATCTTGACACTTTTGTGGATGAAAGTACAGGACTTTTATCCGATAGCTTTAAATTTTTTGACAGGAATAATCAGGCTTTAGTACTGCGTAGTGACATGACAAAACCGATTGCCCGTATGGTGTCGACGAGGCTGAATGATGGCAGGCAGATTAAACGTATTTCCTATCTGGCTAATATTTTCCGTTATGAAGAGACACAAGCTGGACGTCAATGTGAATTCAGCCAGGCTGGCGTCGAATTGATGGGTGCTGCTGAGCCTTCTGCAGATGCGGAAGTACTGGCACTTGCTATTTCCTCGCTGCGTGTAGCGGGGTTAAGCGATTTTACAGTAAGTCTTGGACATAGTGATTTTATCACCGGCCTGATGGAAGAAGCTGGTCTTGATGGGGCACAGTCTGAAGAATTGAAAAAAAGAGTGCTTCAACATAATCTGGTAGGTTTGGAAGCTCTTCTCTCTACTCTGCCCATGACGGAAGAACTGAAAGCGGTTTTCCAACGTTTGCTTTTATTGCATGGTGATGAAGCAATGCTTGACGAATTGCAGGAAACTGTGAAAAATGCAAAAAGCAGGCAGGCTTTGCGTAATTTGTCAGAAATATACCAATTAGCCAAGGAATATGGTGTGGCTGATGTCATTCGTTTCGATTTGAGTCTTATCCGCAGTCTTGATTATTATACAGGAATGGTGTTCGAAATATATACTTTTGACATGGGCTTTCCAATATGCGGCGGTGGCAGATATGACAAAATGATGCAGGCTTTTGGCAAGTCTTGCCCGGCAACTGGCTTTGCTGTTGGTATCGACCGCATTATGCTTGTATTGGCACGTCAGCAAAAGCTGGAAACAAAAACGGAATGGGATTGCTTCATTGCTTGGAACTACGGCAAATTGTCACAGGCGATAGCTAAAAGCGTTGAGCTGCGCAAAGCTGGCAAAACAGTAAAGGTGGCAACAACGGCTTTTACAAGAACGGTAGCAGAAAATGAACGCAAAGCCAATGACTGCAAAGAGTTAATCTTTATTGAATAAGAAGCATCAAGTGCATACAAAATATAGCACAAAAGTTAGATATTAAAATGAAATTCGTTACTGTTAAAGAGTTCGAAGATAGAGAAGGGCTGAAGAAGTGACGGGCCTGCTGCACA
>JBFWIF010000009.1:0-39660 GCA_050256135.1 Acidaminococcaceae bacterium
ACAAACATACTTGAAAGGCTGAACAGAGAAATTCGTAGGAGAACAAAAGTAGTAGGCATATTTCCCAGTATGGATTCGTATATCCGGCTGGTAACCAGTTATATGATTGAATATAGCGAAGACTGGTCAAGCAGCCGTTCATATATAAACCCTGAGATAGTTAATGCTATCCAACAGAAACTTTTAGCTGCATAAGCTTTTATCGGAGTATTATGGTTTTTGCGAACTTTATTTGACACTATCTGTAAATTAATATCTAAGTTTTTACGCAAACGCTTAAAGAAAGTTTTAATCTAACCATTGTGGAATGTAAATATACTTGCAAGACCGCAAAAATGTAATCAAAGGAGTGTTTTAATCTAACCATTGTGGAATGTAAATACATTATCACGCGAGGCTTGACTGTTGCTGCCCATCGTTTTAATCTAACCATTGTGGAATGTAAATTTCTACGATTCTAACTGGCGAAATTGCGTCAGCGTCGTTTTAATCTAACCATTGTGGAATGTAAATTTGGATCGCTGATATGTGCATGGCCGTTGCCACCGCGTTTTAATCTAACCATTGTGGAATGTAAATCTTAACAGAGGGAGAAAGTACTTCGTTGTTCATCTGGTTTTAATCTAACCATTGTGGAATGTAAATGTGTTAGCTAACTCTGCGTCGCTTCGTGCGATTGATGTTTTAATCTAACCATTGTGGAATGTAAATGCCTCCGCTTCCGCCTGAGTAGCAATGAGAATAGCCGTTTTAATCTAACCATTATGGAATAATCTTGAAATATGATTTTAATGTGTTCGAGTAAAGAAGTATAAGAATTAAAAGAGCAGAAAGGACAATTCTTGTAGTATAATAAACATTATTAATTATAGTTTTTTATTCGGAGGTGTTGCTTTTGGATTTTGTTGCTCTTGATTTTGAAACTGCAAATATTGATCCTGCCAGTGCTTGCTCGGTCGGTATCGTTACGATAAAGAATAATATAGTAGTTGATGAATATTATAGTCTTATCAAACCTAAAAAAATGATTTTTGACAGCAGTAACATACAGGTTAATGGTATTACACCAGCAATGGTGGAGGATGCTGCAGATTTTTCTGCGGTGTGGATGGAGATGGCAAAAAGGCTGGATGGACAGATGGTTGCTGCTCATTATGCTGCTTTTGATATCAAGGTATTGAAGGCTTCGCTCGACGATTATAATCTGGACTATCCGGCAATCAGGTATGTATGCAGTTGGCTTATTGGTAAAGCGGTTTGGCCGGATTTAATGAGTTATCGCCTTGATGTATTAGCCAAACGTATCGGTTTCCAGTTTGCTCACCATAATGCCTTGGAAGATGCCAGGGCCTGTGCGATGGTTCTCTTGCAGGAGTGCGAGGATTCTGGTATTGCATCCTTTGATGAAATGGCCAAAAAATATCAATTCAGCATAGGAAATATTGCTCCGCAAGTAAGTTTGTTTTGAATTTTAATATAAAAATATGTAAAGCTAATTGTAAACGATAATCGTAATTAAATGAGAATTTTCCCTAAAATGATATTTTTGGCAAAAAGTGTTATACTAGGTTTGTGTGATAGTGCATAAACTTTGTTTAGCAGGAGGTGCTGAAATATGGAAGAAATAATGAATGCGGTTACACATGGAATAGGTGCTGTAGCGGCAGCAATAGGACTGGTTTTTCTGGTGCTGTTGGCTTATGAATATGGTAGTGTGTGGCATGTAGTGAGTTTCAGCATCTATGGCGCCACATTGTTTTTAATGTATCTTATGTCGACGCTGTATCATAGTTTTCGCAATGAAAGGGTCAAAAGCTTATTCAAGATTTTTGATCATTCGGCTATATATCTGCTGATCGCAGGTACCTATACTCCCTTTGCTTTAATTATTCTTCATGGTTGGCTGGGATGGACAATGCTTGGCATCATCTGGAGTCTGGCGCTTGTTGGTATTGTGCTTACCTGCTTTTACGTGAACAGATTTCACAAGTTATCGACTTTGTGCTATGTATTAATGGGGTGGCTGATCGTAATATGTATTAAGCCGATGCTGGAACGTCTCGACACAATGGGGATGGTGTGGCTGGCAATTGGCGGCTTATTTTACAGTGTGGGCGCAATTTTCTACTTGTTGAAAAGGATGCCTTACAATCATGCTGTTTGGCATCTGTTCGTTATGGCAGGAAGTGCTTTCCAGTTTTTTGCAGTACTTTTTTATGTATTGCCTGTAGCTGTTTAAGTTAAAACGGCAAAAAAATAACTGACTTTGTGAAAACAAAGCCAGTTATTTTTTATTTTTGTTCTTTAATTTTTTCGAAGGCTACGGCAAGCATTAGTTTAATGCGGTTCAATTGATTTACTTCGCTTGCTCCGGCATCACAGTCTATAGGCACGATATTGGCTTGCGGATAGGAATGAAGCAGCTCGCGAATCATTCCTTTGCCGACGATGTGGTTAGGAAGACAGCCGAAAGGCTGCAGGCAAATAATATTATTGATACCGTTTTTAATCAGCGAAATCATTTCTGCTGTCAGAAGCCAACCTTCACCGGTTATATTGCCTAGCGAAACATGTTTTTTGGCCAAGGCAACCAATTCTTTGAGAGATTCAGGAGGTTTAAAGTTTTTGCTGCTATGCAGAGCTTTTTCTAGAGTTTTGCGATATTGTTCAACAATATGGATAAAAATTATGGATTTAATTTTATTAGCTAAGCTGCCGGCCAGCAGTTTGTACTTGACGCAGTCATCATAGGCTGTATAGAGAAAGAAGTTGATTAAGTCAGGAACGATGACCTCAGCACCTTCTTCTTCAAGTGTTTGCACAATATGTCCATTGGCAATGGCATGATATTTAACCAGTATTTCACCAACAAGACCAACCTTTGGTTTAGTATTCTGTGGTTTAAGAGGCAAGGCGTCAAAATCACGCACAATGCCGAAAATATTTTTCTTAAATTGCCAACGGTTACATTTAAGCAAATCATAACGGCATTTTTCAGACCATTTATCGTAAAGTTCATTTGCGGAGTTTGGTTTGAGTTCATACGGGCGTACATGCTGCATGACGCGCATCAGTAAATCACCATAGGTTATAGCCATCAAAAGTCTGTCCATAGTTCCGATGGAAATGCTAAATTCTCCGGAGTCTTTTCCGCCAAGGGAAAAGACAGGAACTTGCGACATGCCGATATCTTTCAGCGCTTTGCGCATCAATGCAACGTAATTGGTGGCACGACAGCCGCCGCCTGATTCAAATAGCAGTATAGAAGTATGCTCGGGATCATACTGCCCTGATGTCAGGGCCTGCAGCAATTGACCGATTGTTATGATTGATGGGTAGCAGATGTCGTTGTTAACAAATTTTAGTCCTAGATCGACAGCTCTCTTGTCAGGCATAGGCGGGATGACAAGGTGGTAGCCTGATCCTTCGATGGCTGCTTGCAAAAATTGAAAATGCACTGGGGACATCTGAGGGGCTAGAATAGTATGCGTGATTTTCATGGATTTTTTGAAAGTCGGCCAATGATTGTGAGGATTTGCATCCATATTCGCTATGTTAGTTATATTACGTGCTTTCAAAGCGGCCAAGAGGGAGCGTATACGTATGCGTGCGGCACCAAGATTATTTATTTCATCAAGTTTAATTGCTGTATAAATCTTGTGCTTAGCTTCAAGTAATTCTTTGACTTGATCCATGGTGATCGCATCCAAACCGCAGCCAAAAGAGTTAAGCTGTATAAGTTCAAGAACGGATCTGTTAGCAACTAAAGATGCGGCAGCATAGAGACGAGAGTGATACATCCATTGATCCATGACTCTAATCGGCCGCGGAGTTTTTGCCAGATGGCAAATGGAATCTTCAGAGAGAATAGCAAGACCATAGGATTGGATCAATTCAGGCAAACCATGGTTAATTTCGGGGTCAATATGATATGGACGACCTGCCAATACTATGCCGGGAGTTTTTGTCTTTTTGATATACTCTAGGACTTTTTCGCCTTGACGGTGAATTTCATCCTTGTAATTACTTAGTTCCAGATAGGCAGCTTTCAATGCCTGCGCAATTTCTGTGCGTAAAAGATTTTCACTTTTTAATTCTTCAACAAGTCTTTCTTCTAACCTTTCTGGATTATCAAGCGGCAGAAATGGCTCAATATATTTGATGTTCTTTTCTGCAAGAATTTTCATATTGGCACGTATATTTTCTGAGTAGGAGGTAACAACAGGACAGTTGTAATTATTATCCGCAGTTATATCTTCTTTAATGTTGTAGGGTATACAGGGGTAGAATATCTTGGTAACACCTTGATGAACCAAGTCTATGATGTGACCATGTGCCATTTTGGCCGGATAACATAGTGAATCAGAAGGGATAGTTTCCAAACCTTGTTCATAAAGATTGCGGGAAGATTTGTTGGATAAAACAACTCTGTAACCTAGTTTAGTAAAAAAAGTAAACCAAAACGGGTAATCTTCATACATATTAAGCACTCTTGGTATACCGATAGAACCTTTTGGAGCTTTTGCGGCAGGCAAAGGTTCGTAATTGAAGACCCGGTTCAGTTTGTAAGCATAGAGATTTGGCACGGGATTTTTGGGTAATGGTTTACCAAGCCCGCGTTCACAGCGATTTCCTGTTTGATATTTGATGCCGTTAGGGAATTGTAATGATGTAATCAGACAGTGGTTGCCGCAAATGCCGCAACGATAGTTTGTGCGATTAATGGAGAAGTCATTTAATTCTGCAGAAGGTAAAATAGCGGAACGTACTCCTGCCGGCGCAGCTTCTTTAGCCAAAAGGGCAATGCCATAAGCTCCCATAAGTCCAGCTATATCAGGTCTCACTACTTCACATTGCAGGAGATTTTCCAGTGCGCGCAGAACGGCGTCATTGTAGAAAGTACCACCTTGAACAACTATTTTTGTTCCAAGTTCTTCTGTGTTTTTGATACGGATAACTTTAAACAAGGCATTTTTAATAACAGAAATAGCGATACCTGCGGAAATATCGGCGACTTTAGCGCCTTCTTTCTGCGCTTGTTTAACTTTGGAATTCATAAAAACAGTACAGCGAGTACCTAAATCAACAGGATGCTCAGAGTAGATGGCGGTTTTGGCAAATTCTTCGACGGTCATACCGAGTGATTGAGAGAAGTTGCTTATGAATGAACCGCAACCAGATGAACAGGCTTCGTTCAATTTTATAGAATCAATAACACCATTTTTGACGGTAAAACTTTTCATGTCCTGACCGCCGATATCAATGACAAAGGTTACTCCTGGCTGGAACGTCTCTGCAGCACGGAAATGGGCAACTGTTTCAACTTCGCCGATATCAGCCTGCAAAGCTGTTTGTACCATTTTTTCACCATAGCCGGTAACGCCTGCATAAGCAATATAAGTATTATTATTAAGATGTGAATACAGCTTTTGCAGCGCGGTAACAGCAGATAATAATGGTCGACCCTGGTTGCTGCCGTAATCTGAATACAACAAATCACCGGCACTATTAATCAGTGTCAGTTTGGTTGTAGTTGAGCCAGCGTCAATACCAAGATAGGCCGGACCCATATGGGTTGCAAGATCAGCTTTTTTGACTTTGTGTGCTGCATGACGTGAACAGAAAGCATCATATTCTTCCGCATTCGCAAAAAGCGGCGGTAAATTATTTATACTAACATTTGAAACATTAAAAGTTTTAAGATTCGTAGTAAGATCATCGTAATTGGTCTCTAAGCCTGAATGAGCCCAAATGGCTCCAAGCGCAATAAAGTAAGGCGAGGAGAGGGGAGTAATTGCCTGATCTTCAGGAATGTTCAGAGTCTTGAGAAATAAACTGCGCAGCTCTGAAAGGAAAAATAGCGGCCCGCCTAAAAATGCAAGAGGAGCCTTGATTGGGCGGCCCTGGGACAGACTGCCTATGGTTTGGTTAACAACAGCTTGCAAGATTGAGGCCGCTATATCTTCTTTAACAACGCCGTCATTCATTAGAGCCTGCACATCTGTTTTGGCAAAAACGCCGCAACGTGAAGCAATAGGATGAATAGTCCTGGCTTTTTTTGCCATTTCATTTAATCCTGAAGCATCTGTATTCAGCAAGGTTGCCATATGATCTATGAAGGAGCCAGTACCTCCAGCACAGACGCCATTCATGCGTTGTTCCATATTTTCATAGAAATAAGTGATTTTGGCATCTTCGCCGCCAAGTTCAATGGCAGTATTAGTAGATGACAGATATTTTCTAATTCCGGCCGTACAAGCAATTACTTCCTGAACAAACGGCAAGTTTAATCCTTCGGCTAGTCCTATACCAGCGGACCCTGTGACAATAACCTTAAATGGCGATTCTGACAAAACTGAGCGTGCAGATTCAAGAATACCAAAAAAAGCTTTTGGAATGTCAGAAAAGTGCCTTTGATATTGGTGAAACAAAATACGTTCATTTTCATCAATTATAGCTAGTTTTATTGTTGTAGACCCAACATCCACGCCTACGCGCAGTTGTTTCATGAAGATCACCCACCTGTCGCTGTTACAAAAGGGTTGCTTAGAGCCTCTAAAGTAGCATTGCAATGTTTTTAGAAAAATTAATGAAATAACAGTAAATGGGTACAGACAACAGTCTTCGGCTCCCGTTTTGTGAGGGTTTTCAGACTGCTATTCATGTGCCTCACTTTAATATAAGGCTACTTTAATAATTTGTCAAAATAATATTTATTTTCAAGAATAAGTTAATTTTTATAGTTGGTAGTCTTTAAGCTATTGACAATTTATGAAAATATTTAATGGTTTCTTAAAGAATAATTGTTATTTTTCACTTTCTATTATAAGCTTTTTGCGCTAGAATGTATATGTAATACTTAGTGTTTCTGTATTAAGCGAAAGTTTGGAGGGAGTTATATGGAAAAAACATTTTGGGATGCAGTAAAGGAAAGAAGAAGCGTTTATGCTCTTGGCAATGAAAAGATTGTTTCTGAAGATAAAATCGAAAAATTAATGGCTGATGCTTTGTTGCATACACCATCACCGTTTAATTCTCAAAGCACCAGATTATTGCTTTTGTTCAATGAACACCATAAAAAACTTTGGCAAATAACTCTCGATGAATTGAAGAAAAGAGTTTCGCCTGAACAATTTGAACAAACGTCCAATAAAATAAATAGCTGCTTTGCTTCTGGATATGGTACAGTGCTATTTTTTGAAGACAAGGAAATAGTTGACCATCTATGCAGTAGTTTTCCTTCTTATGCTGACCGCTTTCCGTTTTGGTCACATCACACGAACGCTATGCATCAGTTCGTAATTTGGACCGCTTTGGAGGCGGAAGGCCTTGGCGCATCTTTGCAGCATTACAATCCTTTGATTGATGATGAAGTTCGTAAAACATGGGAAATACCGGCAACCTGGCAACTGATTGCGCAGATGCCTTTTGGTAATATTTTGGCAGCAGCTGGTGAAAAAGAATTTGGCAAGATAGAAGATAGACTAAAAATTTATAAATAAGGAATATGAGCAAAAAATGACCTCGGATTTTAATTCCGAGGTCATTTTTGTTTCACATTATTTTTCTAAGAGATATTTGCTGACAGCTGCGGCTGCTTTCCGTCCTTCGGCAATAGCCCAGACTACAAGGCTTTGCCCGCGTCTGGCATCACCGGCAGCAAAAATTCCATCTACTGATGTTGCATATTCATGATCATCAGCAACAATATTATTCTGCATTGATTTTTGTACTTTAAACTCATCAAAAATTGTTTGTTCAGTTCCGACAAAGCCCAATGCGAGCAGTACCAGTTGAGCAGGTATTAATTCTTCAGTACCTGGTATTTCTACAGGAGTCATCATGCAATCAATATTTTTCCACTCAATTTGGCTGATGCGCAGTTTGTCAACGGAGCCATCCTTGCCAATAAACTCTTTGGTGGAGATGCAATATTGGCGAGGATCTTTGCCAAAAACTTCAATAGCTTCTTCCTGACCATAATCAGTCTTAAACACTCGTGGAAATTCAGGCCAAGGATTGTTGGGAGTTCGTGAGTGTGGCAGACAGGGCATAATCTCAATTTGCCTTATGCTTTTGCAGCCTTGGCGGAGCGCAGTTGCGACGCAGTCAGTGCCAGTATCACCACCACCGATGACGACTACATCCTTGCCTTTGGCCGAGATAGCTTTGCCATCTTTCATTTTTGAGTCCAAAAGACTTTTTGTGGCCGAATGCAGGTAGTCTTTTGCAAAATGTATTCCGTCAAATTCACGCCCTGGAATAGGCAAGTTACGCGGTACCGTACTGCCTGTGCAAAGAACGATAGCATCGTATTGTTTTCGCAGCATATCCGAAGATATACTGTGGCCGACTTCGCTGTTAAGCGAGAATTCGACACCACCATTTTTGAGCAGTTCAACCCGTCTTTCAACCATTTTTTTGTCTAATTTCATGTTAGGAATTCCATACATGAGCAGACCGCCGGGTCTATCGGCTCTTTCATATACGGTAACGGAATGACCTGCTTTATTAAGCTCATCTGCACAAGCGAGGCCGGCAGGGCCAGAGCCGATTACAGCAACTTTTTTGCCAGTGCGGTGGGAAGGCTTATTAGGTTTGACGATTTTACTGGCAAAAGCTTGTTCAATAACATATTGTTCTAGGTTTTTAATGGATACTGGTTCATTGACAAGGCCGGCACTGCAAGCACCTTCACAGGGAGCAGGGCAGACATGTGAAGTGAACTCAGGAAAGTTGTTGGTTTTGTTCAAACGAGCATAGGCAAAGTTGTCCAAACCGTGATAAACAAAATCATTGAATTCCGGCATTAAATTGTGGAGCGGACAGCCGGACAGAGAACCGTTCAGCATGATGCCGCTGTGACAAAAGGGAATGGAACAATCCATGCAGCGAGCAGCCTGAGCTTGTAAATTTTTTTTGTGCGGAAGACTGCTTGTTTTAACTTCATCCCAGTCTTGAATACGTTCTTTGGCAGGGCGCATAGCAAGTTCTTTTCTATTGTAATCCATAAATCCTGTTGGTTTTCCCATTATGCTTGTCCCTCCTCAAAAACTCGGATAGCAGCTTCCTCTTTAGTGCAGCCTTCTTGCATATATTCATTCATTTTTTCTGTGACGCGTTTGTAATCTTTAGGAATAACTTTTACAAACTTTGTTACATATGAATCCCAGTTTTTAATGATTTCGCCAGCAATAGAGCTGCCGGTTAGTTTGGCGTGGGTAAGAATCATTTTCTGTACTTCCAGTTTATCGTTGATAGCTGAAAGAGGCTCTAAAAGAATGATTTCTCGGTTGCAATAAGAAGCAAAATCACCGTCTTTATCCAAGACATAAGCTACACCGCCAGACATACCGGCTGCAAAGTTGCGGCCAGTTTTACCAAGGATTACTACTGAGCCTCCGGTCATATACTCACAGCCATGATCGCCAACACCTTCAACAACTGCGTGAACACCGCTGTTTCTGATGCAGAAACGTTCACCTGCTATGCCGCGGATGTAGGCTTCTCCGCTTGTTGCGCCATAAAAAGCAACATTGCCAACGATAATATTTTCATGTGGGTTAAAAGCGATATCGTCTGGTGGTTTGATAATTAGTCTGCCACCGGAGAGGCCTTTTCCGACATGGTCATTGGCATCACCTTTTAATGTAAGGGTAACGCCTTTTGGCAGAAAAGCTCCAAAACTCTGCCCGGCTGAACCTTTGAAACCGAGCTTGATTGCATCTTTGGGTAGACCGGATAACCCATAACGGCGTGTTATTTCGCTGCCAAGAATTGTTCCTACAACTCTATCGGTATTTTTAATCGGCAGAGTGATGTCGATGGACTTTTTCTCTTCGACAGCTGTTTTGCAAATTGCCAGTAGTTCTCTGCAGTCCAAAGATTTTTCCAGTTGATGGTTTTGTTTTTGGGTGCAGTATTGTTCAGCTCCTGGTTCAATTTCTGGTTTGTGAAGAAGGGCAGACAGATCAATGCTCTTGCTTTTCCAGTTTCTTTCTGGTTTTTGAATAAGTACTTCGGTTCTTCCAATCATTTCATTGATTGTTTTGAAACCTAATGCTGCCATGTATTCGCGAACTTCACGGGCAACGAAACGCATATAGTTAACGACATACTCTGGTTTTCCTTGGAAATTTTTGCGTAACTTCGGATCTTGTGTAGCAACGCCTACAGGGCAGGTGTTGAGATTGCATACACGCATCATTACGCATCCAAGAGAAATAAGCGGGGCTGTGGCAAAACCAAATTCTTCTGCGCCGAACAACGCAGCCATGATGACGTCACGCCCTGTCATTAACTTTCCATCAGTTTCTAAGGTAACGCGATTCCTAAGATTATTTAATAAGAGTGTTTGATGTGTTTCTACCAGACCGAGCTCCCAAGGCAAACCGGCATGATTGATGCTTGTGCGGGGAGATGCACCGGTACCGCCATCATAACCGCTGATGAGTACAACGTCGGCGCAGGCTTTGACAACGCCTGCAGCAATTGTTCCAACACCAACCTCAGATACCAGTTTAACACTAATGCGTGCACGCGGATTAGCGTTTTTAAGGTCGTGAATAAGCTCAGCTAAATCTTCTATAGAATAAATGTCATGATGTGGTGGTGGAGAAATCAGCTGGATGCCTGCGGTTGTTCCGCGGCATTCAGCAATCCAAGGATATACTTTACTGCCAGGCAGTTGACCGCCTTCACCAGGTTTTGCACCCTGAGACATCTTAATTTGAATTTCGTCGGCGTTGACCAGATAGTTGCTTGTTACGCCGAAACGACCTGAAGCAACCTGCTTGATTGCACTGCGTTTACTATACCCATTGGCCATTGTTCTGAAACGCGAGGGATCTTCACCGCCTTCGCCGGTATTGCTTTTGCCGCCGATAAGATTCATAGCGATAGCTAAACACTCATGCGCTTCTTTGCTAAGCGAACCATAAGACATGGCACCGGTTTTGAAACGCTTGCAAATGCTTTCAATTGATTCTACTTCGTCAATTGAAATTGGCAAGCGTTGTGGTGAGAAGGAAAGCAGACTTCTTAAGTTTTGTCCTTCATGTCCTTTCCCGCTCAAATCAGAAGAGAATTTTTTGAAGAGTTCATAATTGTTTTCACGGCAGGCATGCTGCAGGGTGAAAATTGTCTGAGGATTAAATACGTGTTTCTCGCCGTTATCACGCCATTGATATGCAGAACCAGATGGGTAGCTGCAGGGATCAAGATTTTCATCAGTGAAAGCAGGGTCATGACGCATTTTAACTTCTTTAGCAATTTCTTCTAAACTGATGCCGCCGATACGGGAAGGAGTACCGGTAAAGTATTCTTCGATAACTTCATTGCTTATACCAATTGCTTCGAATATTTGCGCTCCGCGGTAGCTTTGTACGGTGGAGATACCCATTTTTGACAGTACCTTGGCAATGCCATGTGTACAGGCATCAATGTAGTTTTCTGTTGCTTTTTCAAAGCTTATGCCTGATAACATACCATTTGAACACATATCATCTATGGTTTCGAAAGCAAGGTAAGGATTAATGCCGCTGGCGCCATAACCCAAAAGCAATGCGAAATGATGTACTTCTCTTGGTTCGCCTGATTCGAGGATAATGCTGGCTTTCAAGCGTGTGCCGTTACGAATCAGGTGATGGTGCAGGCAAGCACAGGCCAATAAAGAAGGAATAGGAGCCATTTCTTTATTGACACCGCGGTCAGAAAGAATAAGGATGCATTTATCCTCAGCAATCATTTTATCTGCTTCCTGACAAAGTTTGTTAAGAGCCTTTCTTAACCCAGAACCGTCTTTTTCTACAGGGAAAAGAATTGGTAATGTAGCTGCTTCGAACTTTGGCTGCTTTATATTCTTTAATTTTGCCAACTCAATATTGCTGAGAATAGGTGATTCAGCAGATATTTGACGGCAACTGTCCGGTTGCGGGTCGATAAGATTTTTCTCCGGACCGATGGCACTGGTTGTGTCAGTGAAAACTTCTTCTCTTATGGCATCAATTGGAGGATTCGTTACTTGTGCAAAAAGTTGTTTGAAGTAGTTGTACAATAATTGTGGTTTTTCCGATAGAATGGCCAATGGAGCATCATTGCCCATAGCACCCACGGGATCAAGAGCATTGGTTGCCATTGGCTTTAGGAATTTCGTAAATTCTTCAAGAGTATAACCAAATGCGATTTGACGTCTCATCAAGGTTTCAAAATCTGGTTTAGGTAATTCTGTGTTGAGTTCAATGTTTTTTAATTTGATGAGATTTTCATCCAGCCATTGTCTGTATGGATGCTCTGTAGCAATTTTGCTTTTGATCTCGTCGTTACTGATAATCCGTCCTTCTACCGTATCAATTACAAGCATGCGGCCTGGGCGAAGACGATCTTTTTGTACAACTGTGTTTGGCTCAAATTCAAGAACGCCAACTTCTGATGCTAAGACGATTGTGTCGTCTTTTGTAATATAGTAGCGGGATGGGCGTAACCCATTGCGGTCTAGTGCAGCACAAACTGTACGGCCATCAGTGAAAGCCATTGCCGCAGGACCATCCCAAGCTTCAATCAAAGAATTGTGATATTCAAAGAAAGCTTTTAAATCTGGATCGATATGAGGATTCTTACTCCACGGTTCAGGTATCATCATCATCACTGCATGTGGCAGACTACGGCCAGACATGACAAGAAACTCCAGACAATTGTCAAACATTCCAGAATCACTGCCTGTTTCATCTATTACAGGCATAACTTTTTTTATTTTATTACCCCATAGACTATTGTTGCACATTGTTTGACGGGAACGCATCCAATTGATGTTTCCGCGCAGCGTATTTATCTCACCGTTGTGCATCAGCATGCGATAAGGGTGAGCACGTTCCCAACTTGGGAAGGTATTGGTGCTGAAACGAGAGTGGACAAGCGCAAGAGCTGTTTCAACGGAACAATCCTGCAAATCCAAATAGAAATTGCCTAATTGAACAGTTGTAAGCATACCCTTATAAACAATTGTGCGTGAAGAAAGACTGGAGAGATAGAAATATTTTCCGCCGCGAAGGCTGCCATAACGGATTTTATTTTCTGCTTCGCGTCTGATGATATACAATACACGCTCGAAAGCATTATCATCAATGGTCATTCTCTCCATTATTTGGGGATTAGAACTGAGAAAGACCTGCATAATTTGCGGCTGGCTTTGACGTGATTTTTCACCAAGAATTTCTGAGTTAACCGGTACGTTTCTCCAACCGAGAACCTCAAGTTTGTTTTCGCGTACAATCTTTTCAAAATGCCGTTGTAAATTTTCTCTCTCTACTACATCCGGCGGGAGAAAAAGCATGCCAACAGCGTATTCACCTGCTGGCGGCAGCGATAAGTTTTGTTTCAAACATTCTTTGATAAAAAACTCATGCGGAATTTGCAGTAATACGCCTGCTCCGTCACCTGAATTATTATCAGCGCCCTGACCACCGCGATGATCAAGATTTTTCAGCACTGTTAATGCTTGACGGAGGATTTTATTGGATTTTTTGCCTTTAATATTAGCAACGACACCCAAGCCACAAGCGTCATGTTCAAACCAGGGATCATAAAGACCCTGTTTAGGCGGCAATGTCGAAAATTTCATAAGAAACTCTCCCCTCAAAAAGATAAATAGTGTTACGAACTAATTATATTTTCTCTAAGATATTTAGTCAAATTGTATACAATATTTTTTTGTATCCAAAAAATGTGGACAAATATAGTTGATAATAAAAATAAATAGTCAGTATATTTAAATTGTTTATATATAATAGGAAAGAAGTAGTGAATTTTTGGAATTGCTTTGTATTTGCTCAATATTTTGCATACTTAAGTCTTTAATTTAGCTAATCTTATTGTCATATGCTATAATAAAAACGAGATAATAGACCAGATATCGCGTTTCTTATTATTAAGGTATTTTGGCGTTAGTGAGAGGACATCGACATAAATTAAAAATATACACACTGTGGTAATGTATTTTAGATGACTAGAGATGATATCTTTATTAAACGTAGGTGTATTTTGTTTTATTATGAAGAAATTAGATGCTTGCCTCTTTTCTGGTTGCATTAATTTCATTTTATTTAGATATTTAAGAAGGTTGCTAAGAAGTCTGTTTGTTAGATAAATTCGGCTGCTTAAAAAAGTAATGTTTATAATTTTGAGCTTTAATTATGGTTTTTTTCGAAAATAGTGGATGGAAAATTTATGCAGAAAGTGGTGTTTTATTATGTGGTTTTCGAAAGAAATGGATACGGTTTTTAAGGAGCTTGGTGCAAATCCAACAACTGGTCTTACCACACAAGAAGCACAGGAAAGACTTGAAAAATACGGCGTTAATAAGTTGAAAGGAAAAGGCCAAAAAAGCTTATTCAGACTTTTTCTTGAACAATTGCAGGATACTCTGATTTACGTATTGCTTGCTGCATCTGTAATTACTGTCATTATTGGTGAATATGCAGATACGGCTATTATTTTAATAGTTGTTGTTTTAAATGCTGTTGTTGGTGTAGCTCAAGAATATAAAGCTGGAAAAGCTGTTGAAGCATTACAAAATATGACGACTCCGCATGCTATTGTTCGTCGTGACGGTGAAATTAAAGAAATTAGTTCGGAGGATGTCGTTCCGGGAGACATTGTCATTTTGGATGCAGGTCGTTTTGTTCCTGCAGATTTACGTTTGTATGAAAGCGTTAATCTGCAGATAGAAGAATCTGCCCTTACTGGCGAGTCTGTTCCTGCAAATAAAGATGCAAGGGCAATTCTTGTGCCTGGCAAAACAGCGTTGGGCGATATGTGTAATATGGCATTCATGTCCACTCTTGTAACTTATGGCAGAGGTGAAGGTGTAGTTGCGGCTACTGCTATGGAAACAGAGATGGGGAAGATAGCTAAGATTCTTGAAGAAGACAATGATGACATGACGCCTTTGCAAAAACGTATGGATGAGCTCGGCAAAATGCTTAGTAAGCTTTGCGTGGGTATTTGTTTGCTAATGCTTGTTATTGCACTTATTCAAGGACGCGACCTTTTTGAAATGTTGTTAACTTCTATTAGTCTTGCTGTTGCTGCCATACCTGAAGGTCTCGCGGCAATAGTAGCTATTGTCCTTGCGCTTGGTGTTACCAGAATGTCAAAAATAAATGCAATTGTCAAAAAGATGCCTGCAGTCGAGACGCTTGGTTCTGTTAGTATCATTTGCTCTGATAAAACTGGCACTCTTACTCAGAACAAGATGACAGTTGTTAAAACTTATACATTGAATAATATTAACGCAGTTCCTGAGGTTGAAATTGGCCTTCACGCTAGCGGAGACGAATTTGAACTTGTAAAAGCATTGACGCTGTGTACGGATGCGACTTATGAAAAAGGACAGAGCACCGGCGATCCTACTGAAGTAGCTTTGGTTGTGCTAGGAGATAAACATGGCGTTAAAAAATCGGAACTGACTGTTCAGAATTCAAGGATAGCTGAGAATCCATTTGATTCAGACCGCAAGTTAATGTCTACACTTAATGTTGAAGGTGATCATTACAGGGTAAACACCAAAGGTGCCATGGATCATCTCTTAAATATAGTTACTCATGTGCTATATAATGGCGAAGTAATTCCCATGACTGACGAAATTAAGGCCAGATACATGGAAACTGAGAACCTGATGTCAGATGAAGCACTCCGTGTTCTTGGTGCTGCGTACAAAGATGTAGATGCAGTTATTGCTCCTGAAGAAATGGAAAAGGATCTTATATTGATTGGCGTTGTTGGTATGATTGATCCGCCACGTTTGGAAGTAAAGGATTCTATCCGTGAGGCGCAACAGGCTGGAATCACCTTGATTATGATTACTGGCGATCACAAGAATACAGCTGTTGCAATTGCTAAGGAACTTGGTATTGCACAATCACTTGAACAAAGTATTACCGGTTCGGAAATAGATGAATATACAGATGAGGAATTCGCGGAAAATATTATGAAATATCGCGTATTCTCGCGTGTATCTCCTGAACATAAAGTTAAGATTGTTCGTGCATTTAAGTCTCATGGCAATATAGTATCCATGACAGGTGATGGTGTAAATGACGCACCTTCTTTAAAGTTTGCGGATATCGGTGTAGCGATGGGTATTACTGGCACAGATGTTGCCAAGGGCGCAGCTGATATGATTTTGACTGACGACAATTTCACGACGATAGTTCATGCTATTGAAGAAGGCCGCAATATTTATAACAACATAAAGAAAGCAGTCATATTTCTTTTGTCTTGTAATTTGGGAGAAGTAATTTCTATATTTGTGGCAATTCTTTTTGATATGCCGGTACCATTGATTGCAACTCAAATTTTGTGGGTTAATCTTATAACTGATGCTTTACCTGCTCTTGCTTTGGGGGTTGATCCTGGTGATCATGATGTAATGAAAAATAAACCAAGAAATCCTAAGGAAAGTTTCTTTGCTCATGGTGCGGGTTATAGGGCAATTGTCGGTGGTGTTCTTATAGGAACTTTAACGCTTGCTGCTTTTTATTTTGGCCTGACGGAATTTGGCTATAATTTCTCTTCTGGTGAAATTCCTGAATATGTACTGGAATATGCCAGAACAATGGCTTTTGTAGTTCTTGCATCTTCGCAGTTATTCTATTCATTATCTTTAAGAAATGAAAGCAAATCAATTTTTCAAATTGGTATTTTTTCAAATATTTATTTGATTGGTGCGATTATAGTCGGTTTGATTTTGCAAATGAGTGTAATCGAAATTGATTCACTGGCGGCATTGTTTAAATGTGTTGATTTGAATAAGCAAGACTGGCAAATGGTGTTTGTTTTCGCTTTGATACCTTTGATTGTCAATGAAATAGAAAAATTAGTTGCTCGCAGTCTCAGTAAATCTGATGAATAGCTCTAGGTATTAATTATTAACCTGACTGGTTAAAAACCGGTCGGGTTTTTTTATGAGCGAAATAGTATGCTTTTATGGAATAAAGAAACTATGCATATGCACTTTTGCTCAAAAATGTTTTTTCCGAAAACACAATATTTTGTATCATCTATAAAAGATAATTAAAATATGTTAAAAAAATTACAAATATTAATATCGTGAAAGCATACGTTTTTTGGCTGAGTACACAATGGAAATATGTACACTAAAAATACACAAGTATGCGTAAAATTAAATACAAAATTAAGGATATCGGTTAAAAACACTTGATTTTACGATAAAAATGTAATATACTTTTCACATAGCAATTAAATTGCTTTATTTTTTTTTTGCTCTTGGTGTTTTAAAAAGAAGGGAGAGTTTACTAAAATGAAAAATGGGTTCTTAAAGGCAGCAGCGGCTACACTGATGTCCGTTGTTTTGGCAGCGGCTGTTGCTGGTTGTGGTAGTTCATCCAGTAAAGAGATCAAAATAGGTTTGCTGAATGAAATGACAGGCGGTAATGCGACAATAGGTACTGCGGCAGCAAATGGTGCTAAGCTTGCAATTAAAGAGATTAATGCTAATGGTGGTTTGCTAGGTAAGCAAATTAAAGCTGTTGTAGCAGATAATAAAAGCGAACCATCAGAAGCTGCAAATGCTATGACTAAACTTTTAACACAAGATAGAGTAGTTGCTGTAACAGGAACTTTTTCCAGTTCTAACGCAATTGCAGCTGCTAGCGTAGCTGAAGCCAATAAGATTCCTTATTTGGTTGCTGGCGCTACTAACCCAAAGGTTACCGTTGATGAAAAAACTAAAAACGTAAAGAAATATATCTATCGTGTTTGTTTTATTGATCCTTTCCAAGGAACCGTGGCAGCTAACTTTGCTGCTAAAGACCTTAAGGTAAAAAAAGCAGCGATGCTTGTTGATAACAGCAGCGATTACAGCAAAGGTTTGGCTGAGTTTTTTGAAGCAGCATTTAAAAAAGAAGGCGGCGAGATAGTTGCTAATGAAGCCTATCTGCAAAAAGATACAGACTTTAAAGCAACATTAACAAAAATTAAAAGCAAGGGTGCCGATATACTCTATGTTCCTGGCTATTATGAAGAAGTCGGCAAAATAGTAAAACAAGCGCGAGAGATGGGGATAACTGTTCCTATTATCGGTGCTGATGGTTGGGATTCTCCAAAACTTGTTGAAATAGCTTCTGTTGCCGCATTGAACAATACGTACTTTACTAATCATTATTCAGTGGAAGATACTTCTCCTAAGGCACAGGCTTTTGTAAAAGCGTACTCTAAGGAATACGGCCAAAAACCGGAGGCTTTGGCTGTTCTCGGCTATGATGCTGTATATGTTCTGGCTGATGCTATAAAACGCGCTAATAGTACTGATTCAGCAAAAATTATCGAAGCTCTTGCAGCTACGAAAGATTTTCCGGCTATCAGCGGTATAACAACGATCAACAAAACACATGACGCTGATAAAAATGCTGTAGTAATAGAAATGAAAGATGGCAAGCAAGTATTTAAAGCATCCATTAAACCTTGATAAATGTTTGTATATCCCCATCGCCAGTTTACAGGTGATGGGGATTTTTACGTATAATTGTTGACAAATGATTCGATAAAATATATAATGGCTATCATAATAACAAAATATTGATTCATCCATAAAGACAATGAAGGGAATAAGATACAATCAACTTGTTTAAGAGAGCTGACATTTGGTGCGAGTCAGTAACGGTAGTTGTATGAATAGCTCATCCCTGAGTCGCCTGTTCGATATGTAGAGCAGGACGTGTAGCCACGTTATAGGCAAAGGCCTTGTTGGAGGCTGAAAGGGTTGCCTGTTTTTCTGGCAACTGAATTAGGGTGGTACCGCGTGGATTATTAAATCCTCGCCCCTATGTATTTTATAGGAGCGAGGATTTTTATTTTTGCTCTGAAACTTTAAATGCAGAGGAGATTATGTTTATGAAACAGCCAAACAAACAGTACATTCCATTTCAGCCTGTAAGTTTACCTGATCGTACATGGCCGGACAAACTCATTACCAAAGCGCCAACTTGGTGCAGCGTTGATTTGCGTGATGGTAATCAGGCACTCGTAACACCTATGCAGCTGGAAGAAAAGCTCAGAATGTTTAAGATGCTATTGGCTATAGGGTTTAAAGAAATTGAGGTTGGTTTTCCATCAGCTTCAGAAACAGAATATGAAATATCGCGTACTTTGATAGAAGACAATTACATTCCTGACGATGTTACTATTCAAGTATTGGTACAGGCACGTCCTAAACTGATTGAAAAAACTTTTGAGGCTCTGAAGGGTGCAAAAAATGTTATAGTTCATTTCTATAATTCAACTTCAACTTTGCAGCGAAAAGTTGTTTTCAAAGAAGGTCAGGAAGGTATTATCAAGATTGCAGTAGATGGTGCAAAGCTTATTAGGGAATTAAGTGAGAGGGAAACGGCACGCAGCGGTATGAACATTCGTTATGAATATTCGCCTGAGAGTTTTACTGGCACGGAAATTGATTTTGCTATTGAGATATGTGAAAAGGTTATGGAGGCATTGGGTGCTAATGAGGAAAAGAAAGTAATACTTAATCTTCCTTCTACAGTTGAAATGGCAACGCCAAACACTTATGCTGACCAGATTGAATATTTCTGTACACATATGAAGAAGCGTGAAAGTGCTATAATCAGCCTGCATCCGCATAATGATCGTGGTACAGGTGTAGCTGCAACAGAACTGGGACTAATGGCCGGTGCTGACAGGGTTGAGGGAACTCTCTTCGGCAATGGCGAGAGAACGGGCAATGTTGATATCGTAACATTAGCCTTGAACATGTATACGCAAAACGTTAATCCAATGCTTGATTTTTCGAATATCAAAGAAATTAAAGCAGTATGTGAAGAGTGTACTAAAATGAATGTCCATGAAAGACATCCATATGCCGGGGATTTGGTGTTTACTGCTTTTTCGGGTTCCCATCAGGATGCGATACGCAAAGGTTTCGAATATATGACTAAAAGCGCTACTGCTTTCTGGGAAGTTCCGTATTTACCGATTAATCCAGCGGACCTTAACCGTGAATATGAACCGGTTATCAGAATTAATAGCCAATCTGGTAAAGGCGGAGCCGCCTTTGTTCTCCAACAGACCGTTGGATATGATTTGCCAAAAAATATGCATCCAGAGTTCGGCGACGTCGTCAAAGCAGCTGCAGATGCCTCGGGAGAGGAACTTAACCCTGATCAAATTGTCGAGCTGTTCAATAAGGAATATATTGCCTTTACCGGTAAGTATAAGCTTATTAAACACAAATTTTTGGAAGAGCATGAAGATGATGATAATCACAGCACAAGATTTGAAGGAATTGTAAGAGTCGATGGTGAAGATAAAACAATTACAGGAAACGGTAATGGGCCTATTGACGCATTTTTCCAGGCTTTGGCTGGAATTGGCGTTGTAGGTTATGAATTTATTTCCTATCAGGAGCACGCTATTTCTAAAGGATCAGATGCCAAAGCAATATCCTATATTGAATTAAAGGTGCCTGGTAATGGACATATTTTTGGCGTCGGCATCCATAGTAATATCAATGTTGCTTCTTTGCTAGGTATTATTTGTGCTATTAATCGTTCACTAAAACACATAAAAGCAGAATAAAAAAGGTCTACATGAGAATTAAAAAAATAACTCGCGTATAGCGAGTTATTTTTTGTGTGTTAAAGTGATCCGGGTAATTTTCGTCGCTAATAGAATTATGTAGTAATATATTGTTAAAAATGTACAATTATTGGTATTGTGTTTTTTGTGCTGTAAATGTAAAATAGGAATAACATTTGGCCTGGTAGGGCCTTTTGTTCTTTTACTTCATAATTAGTCAGGAGGATTATTATGTCTCAAATCAGACCGTTCAAAGGTTTACGCCCTTTGCCGGAATTAGCTGCTCAAATAGCATCTTTACCCTATGATGTCATGGATACAGAGGAAGCAAGGGCTATTCTAAAGGATAATCCACTTAGTTTTCTAAGTGTTACAAAATCTGAAGCAACTATGCCACCAGGAGTTGATCAGCATAGTAGAGAGGTTTATCAAAAAGCAAAAGAGAATTTGCAAAAGTATATATCTTCCGGACAGATGAAGACTGATGAAAAACCATGCTATTATCTTTATAGGCAGGAAATGAACGGACATGTCCAAGTTGGTCTGGTTGCCTGTGCATCCGTCCAGGAGTACAGGGATAATATCATCAAAAAACATGAGTTGACACGTCATGATAAAGAGCAGGATAGAGTAGACCATATTACTATTACCGAAGCGCAGACAGGATCCGTCTTTTTGACCTGCAGAAACAAAAAAGAGATAGATGAATTAACTGCTGACCTTATGAATGTGCAGAAGCCAGCATATGATTTTGTTGCTGATGATGGCATCAGACATACGTTATATGTTATTGATGCTGATAAAGATATTTCGGAAATAACCCGATTATTTTCTGAAGTTCCTGTGATGTATATTGCGGATGGTCATCATCGTTCTGCTGCGGCTATGCGCGTCGCAGATGCCATGAGCAAGAGATCTGGTCATAATGGAAGTGAGGAGTATAATTATTTCCTCGCTGTTATTTTCCCGGATAATATGATGTGCATTCTTGACTATAACCGCGTGGTTAAAGATTTATGTGGTATGTCAGAAGCAGAATTTCTCGCAAAAATACAAGAAAAATTTATTGTTCT
The DNA here is from genome assembly GCA_050256135.1 of Acidaminococcaceae bacterium. Taxonomy (GTDB): domain Bacteria; phylum Bacillota; class Negativicutes; order Acidaminococcales; family Acidaminococcaceae; genus RZYP01. The sequence continues at coordinate 21,681 of JBFWIF010000009.1, forward strand.
GGAAAATAATGGTGAAAACAAAAAGCCTGCCAAGCTGCATCAATTCGGTATGTATCTTGCTGGCAAATGGTATACTTTGACGGCTAAACCAGAAATTTATGATGACCATGATCCTGTTGGTTGTCTGGATGTAACGGTTCTGCAGGAAAACATATTAGCGCCAATGCTTGGAATTAAAGATCCGCGTACGGATGAAAGAATTTCTTTTATTGGCGGAATTCGCGGCCTTGGTGAATTAGAAAAAAAAGTTAACAGTGGTGAATACAAGGTAGCGTTTGCTATGTATCCAACATCTATGGACCAGTTAATGGAAATTGCTGACGCTGGCATGATTATGCCGCCAAAATCAACTTGGTTCGAGCCAAAACTCAGGGATGCCATGGTTGTACATTTGATCGGAGATGATATTTAATGAGCAGAATATTTAATTTCAGCGCCGGACCCGCTGTGTTGCCGTTAGAGGTTTTAAAAGAAGTTCAGGAAGAGCTTCTTGATTACCAAGGAACCGGAATGTCTATTCTGGAAATGAGCCACAGGTCACCTTCTTATGAGAAAGTTAACGCTGAGGCTGAGGCAGACATAAAAGAATTACTTGGACTTGATGATGACTACTGCGTTTTGTTCCTTGGCGGTGGCGGCAGCTTGCAGTTTTCTATGGTTGCGATGAATTTTCTTACTCCGGATAAAAAAGGCGGCTATGTTATAACTAGTACCTTTTCTGATAAGGCAATGAAAGAAGCGCAAAAAGTAGGGGAAACTAGCGTGCTGTTTAGCAGTAAAGATAATAAATATAATCGTGTACCTCGTCCTGAAGAATTAACATATGATGACGACCTTGCCTATGTGCATATTACCGGTAACAATACTATAGAAGGTACTGAGTTCATGGATTATCCTGATACTGGCAATATTCCTTTAATAGCAGATTTATCTTCCGATATTCTTAGTCGTCCGATTGATGCCACTAAGTTTTCTTTAATTTATGCTGGCGCACAAAAAAACATAGGCCCCGGCGGTGTTGTTGTAGTAATTGCACGCAAAAGTTACCTTGCAGGCCGCGACAAATCTTTGCCGACGATGTTGAATTACGAGGTACATATGGAAAATAATTCATTGTACAACACGCCACCAGTATTCGGCGTATATATTGTCGGTAAGGTTGCTAAATGGCTGAAAGCGCAAGGGGGACTTGAAGTCATGGCTGAACGTAATAAAGAAAAGGCTAAGCTTGTTTATGACGTGATAGATGCTCATCCGAACTTTTTCCGTGGCTATGCTGACAAGGATTGCCGTTCTTTGATGAACGTTACTTTTGGTTTACCAACTACGGAGCTGGAAGTGAAATTTGCGACTGAGGCAAAAGCTATTGGGCTTGATGGGTTAAAAGGTCATCGTAGTGTCGGTGGTTTGCGTGCGTCTATTTATAATGCGATGCCAAAAGCTGGCTGTCAAAAGCTTGCTGAATTTATGGAAGATTTTTACCAAAACAATAAATAATCTTTAAGGCGAAGATGAGTGATAATTGATAGTTATCCGTGCGGTTATTTCTTTCCTTTAGGTTTATTGGAGGAAAAAGAAAATGAAAGATGGTTTTATTAAAACTGGGAAAAAACTTGGCGTTATTGGTGGTATGGGGCCTGCTGCTTCAGCAGAATTCCTGCATATTTTAACCAAAAAATCACCAGCCGAAATAGATCAGGAACATGCGGTTGTTTATATGATTGCTGACACGGAAATTCCGGACCGCAGCAGTGCCATCTTGGGTAAAGGACCAGATCCTTCGGCGCAGTTGAAAAGTGATTTTGATAAACTTGTTGGAATGGGTGCGGATATATTTGCTGTACCATGCAATACTGCACACTATTTTATTGACAGATTTGATAAACCATTGCCTAAACCATTGATTCATATTGTTGAAGAAACGGTGCTTGCGGCAAAACGTCTTAATCCAGATGGAGCTTGGATGCTTTCAACTGTAGGTACCATGCAAAGTGGTCTTTATCAGTTATATGCAGATAAATTAGATTATAAGATATATATTCCCAATGAAAGGCAACGTGAAGAAATTCAGAAAAGCATAGTGGAGGTCAAAGCTAATAATTTTGCACAAGCAGGTGAAATAGTAAGAAAAGTGGTGCTTGAGTTATGGCGTGAGAAAGACTTGCCAGTTATGACAGCGTGTACAGAAATACCTTTAGGGTATGATGCTTCTGGACTGTCAAAGGAAAAGTCAGTTTCGAGTTTGGAAGCATTGGCGGAAGCATGCGTTGCAAAACTTTATGAGAAAAAATAATATTTAGCAAAAAATAAAGCGTAAATCAAGAATTAATTCTTGATTTACGCTTTTGGTTTTTACCATCTGCGGCTGGAGCCACCGCCGCCGCCGCTACCGCCGCCATAACCGCCTCCGAAGCCGCCGCCACCGCGGCCACCACCTCGTAGAAACATTATTATCAAAAAGCTAAGAATTGCACCGCCAAAAAATAATTGGTCAATTAATAACAATCCGGCGATGCCGACAATGAAAATAATTTTTAGCCAAAAAGGCATTTCAGCTGTTTGTGCAGAGGAATTTTTTTGTGAGGCATTTTGAATTTTAGCTTCAAGCTTGACGTTGTATTCTTTTGCTACGATGCTGGCTATGTTAGCATAGCCTTGCATAATACCTTTGTCATAGTTACCGGAACTAAAATAGGGAATCATAGCCTTATCCTGAATGCGACCAGTCAACCCGTCGGGAAGAGCGCCTTCAAGACCATATCCAACTTCAATGCGTGATTGGCGGTCCTTTAAAGCTATTAAAAGTAAAACGCCGTTATTCTTTTCTTTATCACCTATGCCCCAAGCTCGTAAAAGCTCCAAAGAATAATCTTCAATGGGTTTGCCCTCGAGGGAGGGTATAGTTACAACAACAACTTGGGCCTTGGTCTTGTTATCAAGGTCCTTGCTAACAGCATTTATTGTTGCTTTTGTTTCTGGTGAAAGCAGGTTTGCATAATCCTGAACATAAATGCTGCCATTAGTTGGTTTTGGCGGAATTTTTGACTCTGCGTCTGCCTGGGAAGAGAAAAAAACTTGGAAAGTCAGCAGAAGCAATGCTAGCAAACGTTTCATTGTTATCCTCCCCTTTCTTTAAATTAGAGAAGGTTTAGAAGGAAACCTTGGGAACGGCTTTTGCACTTTCTTCAACCTTGAAATAGTCTTTTTGGTGAAATCCGAAAGCACCAGCGTAAATGACTGTCGGAAACGACTTTATACTTGAGTTGTAAACTTGCACTGCGTCATTGTAGTCTTTGCGTGCAACAGCTATGCGATTCTCAGTGCCGGCCAGCTCATCGGCGAGTTGGCGAAAACTAGCGTCGGATTTAATCGTTGGATAGTTTTCGACAACAACTAATAAGCGAGAGAGCGCACCTGTAAGCTCATTATTTGCTGCTGCTTTGCTGGCGACACCTTGGGCACCGGAAAGTTTGGCACGAGCATCAGTAACTGATTTAATAACATCTTTTTCTTGCTTGGCCATGCCTTGTACTGTTGCTACAAGGTTCGGGATTAAATCACTACGGCGTTGGAGTTGATTCTCTACCTGACTCCATTTGCCATTAACGCTTTCATTCATTGCTACTAGATTGTTGTAGCCGCTAAAAAGGGTTATAGCAACTAATACGATGACAACTAAAATTCCTATTAATGTTTTTTTCAAGACGAGGGCACCTCCTGGGGTTTAAAATAATTGTGAAACATAATCTAATTGTAATGTGCGCATATATCATTGTCAAATTTAGGTTTTTGCAAAGGAAAACTATTTTAATGAGATGATTATTATTTTGAGATATTTGCGCGCTTTCAGAGATAATAATATAATTTAATCTAGCAAGGCACGATAAGGGAAAGCCGGTGAAAAAGTGGGAGCTTTAACGGGAATGAGAATACTTGATTTGACAAGACTTTTACCTGGTCCATACTGTAGTATGTTATTGGCAGATTTCGGGGCAGAGGTCATAAAAATTGAAGAACCATTGAATGGTGATTACGCCAGAGATTTTCCGCCAACCAAAAATGGTTTCGGTTTCTGGCATTTGCAGCTTAACCGCAATAAGAAAAGTCTGGCTGTCGATTTAAAAACAGAGAAAGGAAAAGAAGTTTTTTTTAGACTGCTTAAGCAGGCAGACGTTGTTATGGAGAGTTATCGACCTGGTGTTATGAAGCGTTTAGGGATTGATTACGATGTGGCAAAAAAAATAAATCCTAAGATCGTATATTGCTCATTAAGCGGTTATGGTAGGAAAGGGCCAAGGGCGAATGAAGCTGATCATGATATTAACTATTTGAGTTTGGCCGGCGTGACATCGATGAGTGGCGAGCAAAACGGGAAACCTGCTATTCCCGGCGTCTTGATGGCAGATATGAATGCTGCCTCCTTGGCGGCTGTCAGCATTTTAATTGCTTTGCGCCATGCAGATAAAACCGGCGAAGGCCAAGAAGTAGAAGTTGCGCTTTATAATAGTGCGTTAAGTTTGATGACTAGTGCTTCGAGCTTGTATTTTGGAAGCGGTTTTGTAGCAGAAAGGGGCAATAATTGGCTGACAGGCGCGTATGCGAACTACAATATTTATGAAACAAAAGATCAGCGTTATTTAGCAGTTGGCGCTCTAGAGAAAAAATTCTGGGTTAATCTGTGTGCTGTGTTGCAACGCCCGGATATGATTGATATGCTTGATGATGAAAATAAACATACAGAGGTAAAGGGCGAGCTGGATAAAGAATTTAAGAAAAAAACGCTGTCGGAATGGGAAAAGCTGCTTGCTGGTAAAGATACATGCACAACACCTGTCCTTAACTTTGGAGAAGCAGTTTCTGCTGAACAGACTTCAGCTAATGATATGGTGTTAACGATTGATGATCCAGAGGTTGGCTGTTATAAGCAGATGGGATTCCCGATTAAAATGTCTGTAACACCTGCTGGTATAATGGAGCGTGCTCCTCAATTGGGTGAAAGTACTGCTGAATTATTAGCGGAATGCGGATATTCTGAAAAAGAAATAGAGCAGTTTTTTAATACATAAAAAAACAGCATACTAGTTAAGTATGCTGTATTCCTTTTGGTGGCCCCGGCAGGATTCGAACCTGCGACCTTTTGATTCGTAGTCAAACGCTCTATCCAGCTGAGCTACGGAGTCTTATAAATTGCGTAACATCTGAAACGTTACTGTTAGAGTATAAGTTAAAACTATCTTGATGTCAAGCCATTTTACAATAAAAGTACAATTAAGTTACGTCACTTTATATGTCTATTTATTTTTCATCAGCATAACGCCACAGGTACCATACTGCAAGAGAGCGCCAAGGACGCCACTTATCAGCGATTTTATTAATTTCTCCACGCTTAGGAATATCTGGAAGCTTGAGTAAATTTTTTAAGGATTTTTTGAAGACATGGTCTGCTGTAGGTACGATATCGGTTCGGCATAGGGCGAGCAGCAAAAACATTTCTATTGTCCATTGACCTAATCCCTTGACGTCAAGCAATTGTTTCGTTATCTGTGCATCGCTCATTTCCTGAAATTTGTTTAGAGTAACTTTGTTGTCTGAAATCATTTGTGCAAAATTTTTGAGGTAGATAATTTTTTGTCGAACAAGACCTTGCGCAGCCAAATCAGATTCGGAGGCTTCTATAATTTTTTCCGGTGTTATATTGCCGAAATGGTTATGCAATTTCTTGCAGATGTCATCAACAACATCTGGTGGTAACTGCTGTGAAATAAGACCTCGTACAAGAATTTCAAAGTAACGAACTTCATTTTCTGGTTTCATTGTGCATGGGGTATATTTTTCAATTAAAGGCTTCAGCTCAGGAGCATTTTCGAGTAAATATTTATCTCCAAGAGACCAATCTGGTGTTACGGGCATGAGAATCCTCCTCAATTAATTTTTGTACTCATTTATTATACTACATAATTTGGAAAAATTCTTTTTCATAGCTTCAAAAAAGAAAATGTGCTTGCATGAGACATTGTTTTATGGTAATATATGTATCTGTCAGATGGTTGACAAATGGCCCGGAAGTTTAGTTGGTTAGAATGCCGCCCTGTCACGGCGGAGGTCGTCGGTTCGAGTCCGATCCGGGTCGCCATCATGCGGAAATAGCTCAGCGGTAGAGCACCGCCTTGCCAAGGCGGGGGTCGCGAGTTCGAATCTCGTTTTCCGCTCCATATAGGGGTATAGCTCAATTGGTAGAGTAGCGGTCTCCAAAACCGTTGGTTGTGGGTTCAAGTCCTACTGCCCCTGCCAGAAATGCAAGCCGTGGTTCGAGTTTTCGACCACGGCTTTTTTATTGGATTTTATCAAACGTTTTTGATTAGGCGGTTCCCAGATTTGCTGGGGGCCGTTTTTTATCATTCAATAGTTTTGAAGTAGTGCTGGATGGGCATAATTTCATTGCAAAGGGTTAAAAAGGTGGTGATTTAAAATATCCAACTGAATAGTCTGAAAATTGGTATAATGGTTTTGAAGGAAAAGAGTTTGGGATGTTTCGTTAGGGAGAGTGTGCCATGATGAAAAAAAATCTGACAGTCTTCTTGTTTATTATAATGACATATACGATGTTATTAGGAATTGCTTTTGCTAATTCTTCTATGTCTGTACCTAATAGCAAAGTTTTGCTTATCTATGCCAATGGTAATCGCTATGAGGGGGATTTTATCAATGGCATGTTTCATGGTAAAGGAATCTTTGTATGGGCTAATGGAGAGCGCTATGAAGGTGACTTTTTTCTTAATAAAAGAACGGGTATGGGCAGCTATTCATGGTCAAACGGTGAACGTTACGAAGGCGGCTTTGTCGATGGTAAGTTAAATGGTTGGGGAATATATACCTGGCCTGATGGCGGATTTTATGAAGGGGAGTTTATCGACGATGTGAGAACGGGTAATGGTAAATATGTATGGTCAATGTATGATCATGAGAAGGGAAAAGTAAGAGATTATAAATCTAGCGGCAGGTTTATTTTTCTTTGGCCTAAAAAGAATCGTGAACTAAGTGATTATTTTTCTGGTAGATTAAGCGCCAAGGGATTTTTGCTGATTTCTGATGGTAAAGGTGATTTTGTAATCGGTACTTTAAAAAATAAGGGAGTATTCATCTTGTCGAGGCGCGCAATTTAATAAAAATATTTTTGCCGTTTACATTGATATATCTATACATATAAAGATCCGGCAGTTATAGGGTAGTGGAAAAAAAGATGATATTGAGTTATAATCTTTTTTTGAAAGAATTCATTTTGACTGGCTAGAAATGTGTTTATAGTAATTCTTAGGGGGTATTCTATGGGTTATCCGACAATTGATGAAATTGCTGTACAAGCCAAAGATTGGGCATTTATTAATGATTTGCCGGAAGAATTCAAAGGTTTTACCAAAAAAATCAAGATTGAAAAGCAGGGACAGGTGCTTTTTATTTGCAGTTATGTAAATAAAACACTGAAAGCAAGACTTGATATAATATATACTTCTGAAACTTTTGATTACATTTTATGCAGGACTATGGGGCTGAATGAATACAGAGACATTCGTTTTATATACAAACAACGCGATATATTTGAACGGGAAGTTGGTTTGAATATTGAAGGCGTTTTGGCAGAAATGTCTTCGCCAGAACATAGGAAATTAGTTTATATTGTTGAAGAAAAGGGTATTCCGACCTGGGAGTATGGGAATAATCTGCCGGAAAAAATTGGACGGTTTGAGCTTTATATACGACCATGCGAAGCCATAAGACATATCAACGGCTCGTTTATTTTTTTAGACTATAGCGATTTTGAGCGCAAGGATCAATTGGTCATAATGTATAATGTTTTAAGGGATGAAATTTTTGCCGAACTCAAAGTAGCAGGTGTCTTTAGAACCTTAAGAGTTTTTGACTGCAGTACGCTTAAAGAGCTAGAAGAGAAGCTTGAAAAACATCTTTCAGAAACATTGGAATTTGTTACCAAGACTGATCACGAGATATAAAAATAAAAATAGTGATAAAACCTTGACAGTTCTATTGTTATAACCTATAATACACTTACGCGATTATTGAGGCCCGGTAGTTTAGTTGGTTAGAATGCCGCCCTGTCACGGCGGAGGTCGTCGGTTCGAGTCCGATCCGGGTCGCCATTATGCCTCGGTAGCTCAGTCGGTAGAGCAACGGACTGAAAATCCGTGTGTCGACAGTTCGATTCTGTCCTGAGGCACCATCGTTATGCGGAAATAGCTCAGCGGTAGAGCACCGCCTTGCCAAGGCGGGGGTCGCGAGTTCGAATCTCGTTTTCCGCTCCAGTTTATGGCGACATAGCCAAGCGGTAAGGCAGAGGTCTGCAAAACCTTTATCCCCAGTTCGATTCTGGGTGTCGCCTCCACTTCATGCCGGGGTGGCGGAACTGGCAGACGCAAGGGACTTAAAATCCCTCGGAGAGTGATCTCCGTACCGGTTCGATTCCGGTCCTCGGCACCAGTATATTTTAAAATTTTTTAAAAGAGCGCCCGGCTTGGGGCGCTCTTTTGCGTATAACACATTTTTATTGAAAAGAGGGATTGTAATGACAAATGGTTTTACTGGTCTTAAGGTATGCAATAGGACGGTCGACCTTCTAAAAAAGGCAGGAATTACTAAACCAATGCCTGTGCAGGAACAGGTAATACCCGCGATTTTTGCAGGAAAGGATGTCATCGCCAGAGCTCAGACAGGAACCGGTAAAACATTGGCATTTCTGGTTCCTTTAATGGAAAAAATCGACCCGGAAAAGAAATATGTGCAGGCTTTGATAATTGCACCAACTAGAGAATTGGCAATGCAAATTTCAGTAGAAGCCAAAAAGTTAGTCGGCGATACTGGCATAAAAATACTTGCGGTTTGCGGTGGCCGTGACTTGGAACAACAAAAACACAAAATGCAGAATGTAGCTCATATTCTTGTTGGAACACCTGGCCGTATGCTTGATCATATTCGCCGTGGCAATACAAGTTTAGGTGGTGTTAATTATCTAGTTCTTGATGAAGTTGATGAAATGCTTGAACAAGGCTTTATTGATGAAGCTGCCGAATTGATATCTATGACCAGCAAAGAAAGACAAACTGTGCTTTGTTCAGCGACATTGTCAGAAGAAGTACGAAAATTGGGCAAAAAAATTACTAGAAACTGTGCTTTAATTGACATTAATCCTGAACAAGCTACGGTCGCTGGCATCAAACAAATTTGTATAAAAACAACAGAAGAATACAAGCAAAAAGCTTTGGAAACACTAATACAAAGATATAATCCATATTTGATGATTATTTTTTGCTTTAGCAAAGAACGTGCCATTGAATTGGAAGAATGGCTGGCGACGAAGCAATACAATGTAGACGTTTTGCATGGTGAAATGTCCCAGGCTAAGAGAAAGACCGTTATGAAAGCTTTTCGTGATGCTAAATTGCAGCTTTTAGTTGCTACTGATTTAGCAGCGCGTGGTTTGGATATTGAGGGTGTTACTCATGTGATAAACTATGATATTCCTCATGACGTTGATTGGTACGTGCATCGTATAGGCAGAACCGGCCGTGCCGGCAGAGAAGGTATGGCAGTTACTTTATATACTGCTGATGAAATACATTGGCTTAAGAAAATTGAAGAAAAACTTAACATACAAATGGAAAGACAAAATTTAGCGGGTGAAACTGTTGCCAGGAGAGTCACTAAAAAGCCTGTACTTAAAGTAAATAAAGACACATCGGCTGAGAAAGTAAAAAGCGCGAAGAAGAATGTAAAAGCTGGCAAGGGATGGGCTAAGGCAAAACCTGCTGGAAAAACTAAAAAAGTAGGTGGCAAAAATGAAAAAGGTAAATCAAGAAAGAGTAAATAGACTCATAGAGGGCATAGCTGGTTTTGGCAAATCAGAAAAGGGGATTACCAGACTAGCATATTCCGAAGAAGATTTTGCTGCGCAAGAATGGCTGCTTAAGCAAATAAAAGATCTTAATCTGATGGTTACTGAGGATGCCGTAGGAAATACTTTCCTGCGCAGAGAGGGAAAAAATAATCAGCTGGAGCCGATAGTAATGGGGTCCCATCTTGACACAGTTGCTCAAGGCGGTGCTTACGATGGTGTCCTTGGCGTTGTTGGCGCTGTTGAAGCCTTGTACATGTTGCAGGATTCTGATTTAATTCGTCCTGTTGAAATTATTATTTTTAGAGCAGAGGAGTCAACCAGATTTGGTTTTGCAACAATCGGCAGCAAAATAATGGCTGGTATAGGTTCACCGCATAAATTCTCTTCAGCTGCTAAGAAGGATGATCTTTCCTTTTTGGAATGTTTGAAAGATAATGGTTATGATCCAGATCACTATGTGCAAGCAGTAAAAGAAGAAGGATGTTTTCATTGCTTTCTTGAATTGCACATAGAGCAAGGCAAAGTGCTGGATGAAACCGGTGAACTGATTGGCATTGTAAAAAATATTGCGGCACCTACACGCTTTAAAATTATAGTCGAAGGCCTTGCCGATCATTCTGGTGCTACGCCTATGGGTTTTAGGCGTGACGCCCTTGTTTCAGGCGCAAAACTAATTTTAGCTGTGCAAGAGGCTGCTAATGAAGAAACTGAAAATGGTACGGTTGCAACTGTTGGCGTCGTGGAAATTGAACCAGGTTCTATCAATGTTATTCCAGGTAAGGTTACTCTTTGGGTTGATTTGCGGGGAGTAGACTGCGAAAGTATTCAGAGCGCAATGGAAAGTATAAATGAAGCTGTTAGTATCATTGCTGAAGAAGACAGCGTGAGGATAACGGTTGACATGTTGACGTCTGACGAGCCGGTTCCCTTGTCAGAAGATCTGGCCAATGTATTCGAAGAAATTTGCCAGGAAAAAGAAATATCATACCGCATAATGAATAGTGGTGCTGGACATGATGCTATGCACATGGCAAAACTTTCTCCGACGAGCATGATTTTTATTCCTTGTAAGGACGGCATAAGTCATAATCCGGCTGAATATGCAAGTCCGCAAAATATTGCGACAGGCATAGAGGTTTTGGCTGCTGCAGTAAAACGTTTGGCAAATGAATGAAGCAATAACTATTTTTAACCAAAAGTGCTATAATTAAACGGAATTATTCAACTAAAGCGAGGGAAAAGCATGGAAGAAGTTCGTGTCAGATTTGCCCCGAGCCCCACAGGCTATTTGCATATTGGTGGAGCCAGGACAGCTTTGTTTAATTGGTTATACGCTAAAAGTAACGGCGGTAAATTGATTCTGAGGATAGAGGATACTGATACCGAGAGGTTAAAAGAGGACTCAGTCAGCCAGATTCTTACCAGTTTAAAATGGTTGGGCATAAATTGGGACGAAGGCCCTGAAGTTGGCGGAAATTATGGCCCTTATTTTCAATCGGAACGTAAAGAACTGTACAAACGTGAAGCCGAAAGACTTTTGGCAGAGGGAAAAGCTTATTGCTGTTTTTGTACACCGGCAGATTTGGAAGCTGAAAGAGAGAAACAACGAAAAGCTAAGCAACCGTTCCGTTATACTCGTACCTGCCGTGAGTTATCACAGGAAGAAGTAAAAGAACGCATTTTAGCAGGCGAAAACTATTCTGTGCGAATTAAGATTCCTAAGGATGGGGAAGTCATCGTTCATGATATGATACATGGAGATGTCAATTTTGATCTTGCCCAGCTTGATGACTTTGTCATAATGAAAAGCAACGGAATGCCTACATATAATTTTGCTGTTGTCATAGATGATCACTTGATGAAAATCAGTCACGTTTTACGTGCGGAGGAACATCTCTCTAATACACCAAAACAAATTCTGCTTTATGAGGCGTGCGGCTTTGAAGTGCCAAATTTTGGCCATATGCCTATGATTCTTGCGCCTGATCGCAGCAAATTGAGCAAACGCCATGGGGCAACTTCTGTAGAAGAATTTAGAGAGCAGGGGTATTTACCACAGGCGATTATCAATTATTTAACTTTGTTAGGCTGGGCTCCAGGCAATGAGCAGGAGATTTTCACACTGGAAGAAACCTGTAAGCTATTTAAGTTTGAAAAAATGTCTAAAAAAGCGGCAGTTTATGATACCAAAAAACTTACATGGCTTAATGGACAATATTTGTCTACTCTGCCACTGCAGACCATTATGCCGGAAGTAAAGCCTTTCTTTATTAAGGCTGGTTTAGTTGATGATAATTGGCTTGAAACTAATAAAACATATTTTGAAAAGTTAATTGACGTTGTACGTGTTCGTGTGAAAACACTGCAAGAAGTAGTAGATGCCAGCACATATTTCTTTAAAGATTTGACTGCGTATGATGAGAAGGGCATTGCAAAACATTTTAAACCTGAGGCTTGTGATATACTGAATGAATGCTTAAAGGGTTTGGAAGCTTTGGAAGAGTTTACGCTGGAAAATACGGAAAAGGTTTATAATGATATCGCTGAAAGGAAGGGTCTGGCATTAGGCAAGGTTATTCATCCAACCCGACTTGCTCTGACGGGGCGTACTGTAAGCCCGGGACTTTTCGATGTTATGCTGCTTTTAGGTAAGGAAAAAACAATCAAACGCATAAAAGATGCTATCATTTTTATTAATTCATTATAAGGGCTTGTTTTTCTCAATAGAATTAGGTATAATAAGTCCTGTACTTTCCGGGATGGTGTAATGGTAGCACAGGTGATTCTGGATCATCTTGTCTGGGTTCGAGCCCTAGTCCCGGAGCCAAACGGCCCCATGGTCAAGTGGTTAAGACGCTGCCCTCTCAAGGCGGAGTCAGGGGTTCAATTCCCCTTGGGGCTACCACTTAAAGTAAAACCGCATTCGAATTTATTCGAATGCGGTTTTTTAGTTTATCTGTATGCATTCCGTAGACTGTGTTTTTTGAGAATAATTATAACTATCTGGACTGGATGCTTTTTAGTTAACACGAAAATATTTTTAATTAGAAAAATTGTATTAGATACTGCCAGAGCTTTTTATAATTTTTACTTTTATTGATGAGTACAAAGCACTATTAACACCAAAATAAATCATAATTTTCAGATAATAAGCTTGATTTTTATCTTTGTTATCCTTACAATTAAGTTACAGCAAGATTGATTTCGATTATAAAGATCAGGCGTATGCAAAATGGGTTTCGAATTGAAGCTAATACAGAAGCTGATTACGAATTTTTGAAAGATAGAAAGGATGATGAGGATGGCTGTTGTTAAGGTAATAGAAATTCTTGCTGAATCTAAGGTAAGCTGGGAAGACGCTGCACAAAATGCTGTAAATGAAGCCGCGAAGACTGTTGATTGCATAAATCAAGTTAATATTGAAAACATGAAAGCTGTAGTCAAAGATAATAAAATTGTAATGTATCGTATTAATTCAAAGATATCATTTATAGTAAATGAGTGACTATATTAGTTTAGGGTTATCTGTATTTTATATCAGAAAAAAGGGCGAAGTTTCTTTTTTCACCGGGTATGTTTATTTCTAACTTGCATAGGTGCCTGATATATGATTCTATGTAAAGAGGCTGGACAATTGTGTTATTTTCGTGTATAATCATGCTAGGTCAAAGGGGACCTTTCTTTTGTTGTGCCTATGCATATGATAGAAAGGTTCCTTTCGTTTTTATAGCCCCAAAATTATCATATTTGATTGAGGAGGAAGTTAAATGAAAAAATCAGATTTGCTTTATGTAATTCCGCCTGCCCAACATAATAAAGAAGACTTAGTTTCTTTATTAGAGCTTCACCCGGAGATAAAATTCGTATCATTTGTAGGTATTGATTTTGCCGGCAATGATACTGATGAGAAAATACCTATTTCGTTATTTATTGACGACATGGATGTTTTCTTAAATGAGCATGGTCCGCAAACCGATGGTTCTTCTGTTGTTATGCCTGGTATTGCTACTCTTAATAATGCTCGTGTAGACATGCTTACCGACAAAGATGTTAATTGGTTTGTCGATTATAATTGCGAACATTTTGATGCAGAAACTGGAAAGATGGTTGGTACACTGCGTATTCCAAGTTTCTTGATTCATAATGATGTTTTTGTTGATTCCCGTTCTATCTTGAAGAACAGTTTAGAGCATGTGCGTGCTGAATTACTTGCTTTATGCAAAAAACATCCCAAAATTTATGGTTTGGAACATATTGATGCCAGTGAAATAAATGATATTATCTTTACTTGTGCTACAGAATTGGAATTCTGGGTCAAGTCTCCACGCGAAGATGCTCCAATTGAAGCTCTTTCCTCTTCGCAAATGATGCAAGAGCAATATTGGCAAAGAACCCGCGGCAACGTACGTACAGCTATGGAACAGGCTGTGGAAGCACTTGAACTATATGGCTTGGGACCAGAAATGGGACATAAAGAGGTCGGCGGCGTAAGAGGACAAATGGATGAAGCTGGTCATATGACTCATGTTATGGAGCAGCTCGAAATTGATTGGAAATACAGCATAGGCTTGCAAACAGCTGACAACGAGCTTTTAGCGCGTATAGTTGTAAAAGAAATTTTCCGTATGAATGGCTTGGAAGTTTCTTTCCAGGCTAAGCCTATACCTGGGGTTGCCGGTAGCGGTGAGCATACTCATATTGGCCTTGCAGCAAAATTAAATAATGGAAAAGTTGTCAATCTCATGTCACCAACTGACCTGAAGAAAGAATTCCTTTCTGCGATTGGCTATGGCGCAATCATGGGATTGTTGAAAAACTACGAAGTTATAAATCCTTTTGTTTCTTCAACAAATGACTCACTTAATCGTTTAAAACCAGGATTCGAAGCACCTGTTTGTATAGTCACTTCATTGGGCCATACTCCTGATGTGCCATCACGCAACAGAACGATTTTGGCTGGTTTGGTTCGTGACATTGATAATCCAATGGCAACTCGTTTCGAAATGCGTTCGCCAAATCCATATACCAATACTTACTTGGCTTTAGCTGTATTTTATCTATCTATGATTGATGGTATAAAAGCGGCTTTGGAATCTGGTAAAAATCTTGATGAGTTGTGTGCTGAGCTTTCCAAGAAACACGGTACTGAAGGTTTCTATCTTGAAAAAGATAGAGAATATCGTACAGAAGAAGATGTTTTTGAGGATTTCTCAGAAGAACAACGTAATAAACTGTTTGGTAAACCGCCTGCAACTGTATGGGAAAATATGTGTGCTTTTAAAGAACATCCGGAGAAGACGGCAGTTCTTACACAGGACAATATCATCAAGCCGGTGTTTGTAGATTCGTTTGTACAAGGCGCATTAATTCGTTGGAAAACAGAACTTGTTAACCGTATTTTGCCTGATAATCTTGCTGAAATAGTGGAAATGTACTGTATGCATGAAGTTGGAGAATCAGCTTGGGATGATGAGCTTTGGAACAAAATTGCTGAACTTAGGAATTTCTTGTTTAAAGACAGTGCAGACGAACTTTGTCTTGCTACAAAAATTCGGAAAGCAGTCCGTGAAGAAGATTTCGCTAAAGCTTCTGATTTGCAGTTGGAAATGGCTGCTAAAATGGCCGAACTTAGAGCATTATATCATGACTATAAAGTTAATATTATCGATTAATGAAGGTAGTATAAAACAGGCGGCTAAACCGCCTGTTTTTTTTAAAAAATATTGAGGCCTAAACAGAAATATGCTAAAATTGACAGTGTATTGGTAAAATTGGTAGAATGTCTTTAAAAACTTTGTATGGGAGGGTGAAATGAAAAAACCTTTCAACATGTTTTTGGCTTGTTTTCTTATATTATTTCTTTGTCCTACTGTTACATTTTCTTCTGCAGAAATTATTGCTAAACGTGGCATGAATGACGAGATAGTTGGGCAGGTTCAAGCAATGCTATGGGAAATAAACCTTTATGATGGTACTATCGACCATGAATTTGGTCCAATGACTGAACAAGCGGTTAAGAATTTCCAAAAAAAACTCAATAAACCGCAGGATGGTATTGTTACCAAGGAATTAGAAGAAGTACTTTCAAAGGAAAGTAATCTTGATTTTACAAAATTTAAACATCGTCTTTATGTTGATGCTACAGCATATTCTCCGCAGGATCCTGGTTGCGGAGGAACAACTGCTACTGGCGTCGCTGTGCGTAAAGGTATTATTGCTGTTGATCCAAACATTATACCTCTTGGCACGGCTGTTTATATTCCTGGTTACGGAAAAGCCGTTGCCGCCGATATTGGTGGTTCCGTTAAGCACAATGTTATTGATATAGCTTTTGATAACAGAAGTGAAGCTTTACAGTTTGGGCGTAAATCTTTGTTTATATATATTATGTAGGGAAGGTGTCAGCGGGTTGGATTCACGTGATATTTCTGCCCTTGTTATGGATATTTATGACAGGGCAATTTTTGTGCCTGTTTTTTCTAATATAAAGATTGACGAAGTTCGCTGCGGCGGTGCAAAGGCCAGCTTAAAAATTGAAGCGTCAAGACATCTTAGCAAACAAGGGTTTGTTCAAAGCGGTGTTCTTACGGCACTTACTGACGTGGCATCAAAAGTTGCTGGTGCAAGCGTGGGTGTTATGGCGGATACATTAAGTTTCGGTATAAATTTGACAAAATGTATTTCTGCATGCAATGTGCTAGAAGCTAGCAGCGTAATTAAACATCACGGACGCAGGACGATGGTAATAGCCTCTGAAATTAGAGATGAAAATAATTTTCTGTTAGCTACAGCGTTGACTACTATGTCAGTTGACGGTTTTTTTGACGAAATCCCTGGAAAATGGTAAAATTAACCATTGTTATGTGAAAAATAAAAAAAGACATAATACACGGCTTCGGCCTGGAAGTAGGAGGATGAAATGGATTTTGCTTTAAATGAAGACCAATTGGAATTACAGGAAATGGTACGCGAGTTCGTAAATAAGGAAATAACTCCATTTGCTGGCGAGATGGACAAAAATAATGAGGCTATGCCTGGCCTGATGGAAAAAGCTGCCGACATGGGACTTTTGAACCTCATTGTTCCAGAAGAATATGGTGGACCTGGTTTGGACAGCGTAACAGTTGCTATGATCTATGAAGAGTTGGGCAAAGGCTGTGCCGGTATTGCAACTTCTATGGCAGCAAATTCTTTGGCATCTTATCCTATTTTATTAAGTGGTACTGAAGAACAAAAAGTTGAACACTGCAATCTTTTAAACGATGGTGGTTTAGCTGCCTTTGCTTTAACGGAACCGAATGCTGGTTCTGATGCTGGTGGTGTATCTACTACAGCTGTAAAGGATGGAGACAATTATATTCTTAATGGTTCTAAAGCTTTTATCACCAATGCAGGTATTGCCGATACTTTTCTAATTTTTGCTAACACCAGAAAGAGCGGTGGTATACGTGGTTTGACTGCTTTTATCGTACCTAAAGGAACTCCAGGTTTTAGGGTTGGCAAAAAAGAAGATAAGATGGGAATTCGCCCTTCTAATACATGCGAATTGATTCTGCAGGATGTTGTTATTCCTGCCAAAAATCGTGTTGGCCGTGAAGGTGAAGGCTTTCGTATCGCAATGACCACATTGGATTCGGCACGTCCATTTGTTGGTGCTGTCTCTGTAGGCCTTGCACAAGCAGCTCTTGATGTAGCAGTAAAATATGCAAAGGAAAGAAAGCAATTTGGACAGCCTATTGCATCATTCCAAATGATACAAGCAATGGTTGCAGATATGGCAATTAAAGTTGAGACTGCACGTTTGATGGTGCAAAAAGTATGCTGGATGCGTGATCAGAGCATGTCATTCACAAAAGAAGCCGCTATGGCAAAATGCTATGCCGCAGATGTTGCTATGCAGGTTACGACAGATGCTGTTCAAATTATGGGCGGTTATGGTTATTCTCGTGAATATCCTGTTGAAAAAATGATGCGTGACGCCAAAATTATGCAAATTTATGAATGTACCAACCAAATTCAAAGATTAGTTATTGCTAATAAAATTTTATATTAAGGTATATTGTTTTGCAGATT
>JBFWIF010000010.1:0-38240 GCA_050256135.1 Acidaminococcaceae bacterium
ATTGCGGCTTGAACAATCGCTATTATATCAGAAAGGTGATGTTCTTTGCTTAAGCTCTGTCTCTCACCCGCAAAGCGGGTGGTTTTCTGTTTCGGACGACTACGTCCTCAACTCACTAAAGTGAAAAATAGAGTGGCTGCCACCGGCCTAAGCCAATGACAGCCACAATTAAGGGAAAGCTATTCAAATGTCCTTGTCGAAAATCAAGGTTTAACAGTTGCGCGGTAAGCTTGTTTACCATCTTTGAATTCAATGATAACAGCACTCTTAACTGCGTCATGAGTTGCGTTCAAGGAAGTGTCGCCAGTAACTGCTTTGTAGTTCTTAGTTTCTGCAAGAGCTTTGGCAACTTTAGCACCATCAGTGCCGCCAGCGCGGGAGATAGCATCCATCATCAGACGTGCGCCATCATAACCGAGCACTGCCGGAGCATCCGGTTTTTGGTTGTATGCTTTTACGTAAGCATCAACAAAAGCCTTGGAAGCTGCACTGGTGTCATCTGGAGAATAATGGTTGGTAAAGAAAGTATTGTTCAAAGGAGCAGCACCAGCGATTTCAGCAAGTTTCGGGCTGTCCCAGCCGTCGCCGCCAACAATCGGTAAATCCATGCCCATTTCACGAGCTTGTTTTATAATTTTGCCAACTTCTTCATAGTAACCAGGTACATAAAGAACTTCTGGATTCATAGTCTTAATTTTAGTCAAAACAGCTTTGAAGTCGGTATCTTTTTGGAGATAAGCTTCTTCACCGGCGATTTCGCCGCCTTTAGCTGTATATGCTTGTTTGAAGAAAGAAGCTAAACCTTTGGAGTAGTCGCTGCTGTTATCAACAAAGATTACTGCTTTTTTCAATTTGAGTTCATTGAGGACGAAGTTAGCACCTACTGTGCCTTGGAAAGGATCGATGAAGCAAACACGGAAAGTATTAGGTTTAACTTTACCGGTTTTTTCGTCCAAAGTAACTTTAGGGTTGGTTGCGCCAATTGCCAGGAACGGTACTTTAGCAGCCTCACTTACATTTGCTGCTGCAATAGCGCTGGAGCTGGTGAAGATACCCATTACAACAGGAGTTTTATCCTGATTTATTAATTTGGACATTGCGTTAGCTGCTTCAGCAGGTTCGCTCTTGCTATCTGCTACCACAATGCTAACTTTCTTACCATTTACGCCACCTTTGTCATTTACCTCTTTCAAGGCTAGTTTCATGCCGTTGACAACAGATGTACCATAGGTTGCATTGCTTCCTGTCATTTCGGATACAACACCGATTTTAATTTCGTCAGAAGCTTTGCTGCCCCCACCGCAACCACTTGCAACTACCGACACTGCTAGCATTGCCGAAATTGCTGTTGCTAATAATTTACCCCTCATTAGCCATTCACTCCTTTGTTTTAGTAAGTTCTTTTTATATTGCTGAGCCTTGTGGCTGAACAACCAGATTTATATATTTCTATTTATCTATTTATATAAATTCTAGGAATTCTTTTACTTACAGCACAGAGCACTTCATAACTTATGGTTTCTGTCCATTCGGCAACTTTATCTGCAGACAATTCCTTGCTGCCGAAAACAAGCACCTCATCACCAATTTCTACATTTTCAATATCTGTTATATCTATCATGAACTGATCCATACAGATCCTGCCTACAATGGGCGCTTTTTTACCTTTTAACAAAACATATCCTTTATTAGAAACCTTACGGCTAATACCATCAGCATAACCCAAAGGCAAAGTAGCAATTTTTGTTGGTCTTTCAGCAGTAAAGGTTCTGCCATAGCCAACAGTTTCGCCTCGCTCTATCTGTTTGATGAAAATCACTTTGGTTTTCAGCTTCATAACCGGTTGATAATCAAGGCAGCGGTCAACATCATCCGAAGGCCACAATCCATATAAAGTAATGCCTTGTCTTACCATGTTTAGCTGCATCTCCGGCAACTCTGAAATCGTAGCGCTATTCGATATGTGTTTGATTGCTATTTCAATTCCTCTTGCCCTGATTTGAGAAAAAGCCTTTTCGAATTTTTCATACTGCTCGTGGCAAAAAGTCTTATCCCTAGCATCTGCCAAGGCAAAATGGGAAAAAATGCCTTCAATTTCTATGCCTGGTAATACAGAAACTTCAGCAGCAAATTCGCCTGCGTGTTCCGGCGAAATTCCGATGCGGTTCATGCCTGTTTCAATTACTAAATGAACCTTTGCTTTTTTGCCTAGCTTAACTGCCGTCGCAGAAAGCAACTTTGCGCTGTCAATGGTAAATAAAGCCTGACTTATTTCATTTTCTACGGTTTCTTCCGCACATTCTTCCTGCAAAGCTCCCAAAATCAAAATAGGTGCTTTAATTGCCGCCTGCCTCAACTCTATGGCTTCCTGCAGTAAGGCTACAGACAGAAAATCCGCACCTGCAGCCAACGCTGTTTGAGCAACTTGAACAGCTCCATGCCCATAAGCATCTGCTTTTACAACTGCACATAATTTTGTGCTTTTACTAATCTTTTTCTTTGCTTCTCTGATATTATGGGCAATAGCATCTAAATCAATCTCTGCCCATGCATTTCTTAAAAACACATTTTTGCACCACCTGGACACAACAAAAAAACAGAAAGGTCGCCTAAAAAATCTGTTTTTTTAGTTTTTCCTCTATTATACCTCAATTATTGTTGCAAAAAGGCCGAATTGTTCGAAGAAAACAATTCGGCCTCGTTGCCGCTGTAAACCATGTGTTTAGTATAAGCGCATAGTTTCACTATGTCAATACTTTAAGCTAACATTTTTTGTAACTTTTTAATGTTCACGTTATTGCTTTGCTCTATTTTGTAATATTTTAACACTTTTTAAGCTATATGTATACAATATTATGTTTCAATCAAAATATTTCTTAATTAAGTCAATATCTTTAGTAATACCCAAAACCAACATTAGCTTAATTCTAGCTTTCTGGCCAGAAAGCTCACCCGCCAAAATAATATTACTCGCCGCCATTGATAACGCGCTTCCTTCATAGCTGTAGGCCGGAACGACTCTGCCCGTATGCACTCTTGAAGCAAGCACTACAGGAATACCGCAGGAACGCACATATTCTATACCTTGTTTAACACCTAGAGGCACATTGCCACAGCCAAGAGCTTCCACCACAATACCTTTTACCGGTTTGGCAGCCAAACACTTGAACAGATAATCGTCCTGACCGGCAACAGCTTTTATCAGGCATACATCTTCTTCAATAAAGCCAGTATTTATTCTCTGTAGATTTTCGGGCTGCCTTCTGAAGACAACTTTGTCGAAATAAACATGCCCTATAGGCCCCCAACCGGGAGAAGCAAAAGTAGAACAAGAAGTAGTATGTGTTTTTGTCACTTCTGCGGCTGCATGAACCTCATCATTGAAAACCAGCATAGCACCTCTGCCCACAGCTTCCATGCAAGCAGCAACTTTCACCGCTGCCAAAATATTTGCAGGCCCATCAGGTCCCATTTCCGAAGCCCCGCGCATCGCGCCAGTAATGCAGACAGGCTTGTTTGTTTTCAATACAAGGCTGAGCAAATATACAGTTTCTTCCTGAGTATCAGTGCCATGAGTAATGACGATACCGGCAACATCTTCTCTGGCAGCGTATTCATCAGCAAGCTTTGCCAGTTCAAACATCATCTTTGGTGTAACATGACCACTTGGCACATTAGAAAACTCCACAACTTCCACTGCAGCGACATCTGCCAGATCAGGTACAGCTTCAATCAGATCTTCTCCACTGACCGCTGGCACAAGGCCCTTAGTTACTTGGTCGTATTTCATGGCTATCGTACCGCCGGTAGTAATAACTACAACTTTTTTCATACCAACATCCCTTTCTTAGGTCTGAAGTCGGCCATCGAAAAGTTCTTAGCGGCCGTTTTCTTCATTTTTAAGTTTGTGTACCTTTATATTTTAAGTCATAAAGTTGACAACGCCAATAAAAAAATAACCATTATTTAATCGATCTGTGTGAATCGCTTAAGACAAGAATGTCAAAAGCAATCTTCTACACCGCACGATCCAATAATGGTTGTTTAATATTAACTATTCTTAAGACGTAAGTCTCTCATTATCAAAAATTTAACAAAACTTTTAGTCGTTTCTTCAATATAATTGTAAAACATTAGTTTTTATGCAAACTGCATTTTTTAGAACAATTTGAGTAACCCTTGTAGATATCTTCTTTTTCTTTTTTAAGAACAACGCTTACTGCTCCAATTATAAGCAGCACCAAGACACTACTTACAAAATAATTAGACATTCTTAATTTACCTCCATTTTAGTTAGCTTTCGCTATAATTAATTTTATGATTTCCTAGTATTTTTGTCAAGTATAAACTGTGAGCATTTTAAAGCCTCTTATTGATATCTTCACAGTACATCTCGTAATTATCTTTTGTTTTTGTCAGCAACAAAAATGCCGCGACAACAAACAAAGCTGTTGTTGCCCAAAAAATCGCCTGTAATCCAAATATAAGAGAAAGAAAGCCGGCGGAAATAGGCCCCAATACTTGTCCCATCAAAGAAAATGTGCTTGTAACGCCAAATGCAGCTCCACGCTTTGATTCCGGAACAAGATATGTAATGATAGTATTTGAACTCGGAATCATGGCTCCGATGCAGAGACCATTAATAAATCTCATTATACTCAAAGTCATAATATCACCGGCAGCTATCTGTCCAATAAAAGTAATACCACCAAACACGGCTGACACCAGCATGATTTGTTTATGTGAATAACGATTTACCAAAGTTCCCATACTCGCTGCTGAAAATGCACTGGCAATACCGCCAACGGCGATAAGGGCACCGGAGATGCTGGCAATATTGCTTTGATCTGTGGAAATGGAACGAATATACAAGGGCAAGATTGGTCCAATGCTTTGAATAGCAAACTGGGCCAAAAATAATATAAATAGCATTACTTTCAAGTCAGTCAGCGACAAAAAATATTTAAACACCGATTTTATCGATGGTTTTTCTTTTTTCGGCACAGGAGTAAAGTTCTCCGTAATAGTAAAATGTATTATTAGAAAAGATAATATACATAAAGAACCAAATACAAAAAATGGTTGGCGATATCCAAAATTATCTGCAATGACTCCGCCTATCATAGGTCCTACAGCCCCGCCAACAATCAACGATGTTTGAAAAATACCAATAGTAGCTGCTATTTTATCCTTAGGAGACATGCTAACCGCCAGAGCTGTTGAAGCCGCTACAAATCCCCCAAAGGTTCCTTGCAGAATACGCAGCGCCAGAAGCTGATAGACATTGGTGACAAAAGCCATGGCCAGAATTAAAAAGCCGAATACCAAAAGCACTTTCTCAAGCATCGGCTTACGTCCCCTGCGGTCAGCCATTGCACCCCAAAAGGGATTTGAGAAAGCGGCACAAAAAGCCGCAGCACCTACCAAAAGACCTGCCCACATAGAGGCCTCTGCCATATCCTCTATTCCTAAGTGCGTGACATAAAGAGGCAGAAAAGAAATTACACCTGTGATCGCGCTCATACCAATTAATTGCGCTGACCATAAAATAGCCAGTTTTTTCCATAACCCACTATTCAAAAGCAAATACCTTCTTTCAAAACCAGCCTCTTGACATTTTCAATTAATTAAACTTATTTACATTTCTTGAATTATAGCACAGAGATATATATAATAAAATTATCAAAATTATATCTTTAATATAACAAAAAAGTATAGATAGGAGCAGTACATGGACATACGGACAATGAAATATTTTCAAGCAGTCGCCGATGAAGGCAGTATCAGCAATGCCTCACGGCATTTAAATATTGCACAACCAGCGCTGAGCCGACAAATGAAAATCTTAGAAGAAGATTTGGGGGTACAATTATTTGAACGTGGCAGCCGCAAAATAAAACTGACAATTGCCGGACAGTTACTTCGTGAACGTACCGAGCAAATCTTAAACTTAGTTGAAGGTACAAAAAAAGAAGTCGCAGAATTCGATTCCGGCGTCGCAGGTTCCATTTCTATTGGAACCGTCACCACGTCAGGTGCCGTTTTATTGCCTGAACTGGTCAACCAATTCCATAGTTTATATCCAAATGTTACTCTGCAAGTATGGGAAGGTGATGGCTACAGGATTTTAGAATTATTGGACAAGGGAATCATCGAAATAGGCATTATACGTGCGCCCATTGATTCGGATATCTACAACTCGATCACCATGCCAGACGAACCGCTGGTTATAGCAATGCAGAAAGATTGCCCTCTTGATCAGGATAAGGATACTATAAGTTTGAAAGAACTTGCCCACCAACCCCTTATCATCCCCTTCAGGTGGAGATCATTATTCGTCAGCTGGTGTGCTGCGGCTGGTTTTAAACCAAATATTGTTTGCCTATGCAATGGTATTATTATGGATATTCTTTGGGCAAAAAAGGGCATTGGTATGGCGTTAGTACCACAATCGACAAAAGAACTTGTCACAGATCCGGCAATAACGTACAAAAGAATCGTAGACCCAACATTATCAACACAAACAGCCGTTGTCTGGCACAAAAATCGCAGATTATCTGCTGGAAGCAGACACTTCCTTGATCTAATAAAAGATTTAAAATACTAAAATTGTTTATGGCTGATACAACATGACAAAAGGCACCGCTTTTTTTTGCGGTGCCTTTTTCACAGGCCGTCAAATTTTTCCCTGATTATTTCAGCATTCTTAAAGCTTCCTCTGGTAAAAAAACTTCTTTGTCATTGTATACTACAACACCGTTAAAAGTTACTTTTCCTTCAGGCCCTTCAAAATAATTTCTATTTTCCTGAAATTTATAAGTATGTCCATTTTTCGTTAACTCAAATGAAGGATTTTTAGCATCGCTATTATTGATAACACATTTAACACCATATTTGCCAAAAGCAGCCGAAGGTACAAATAGTTTTTCACTGGTTTTGTCAAGATCACCGCCCATTGCTTTAGCAATATATTTGCCAATATCAGAATTCTGAACGGTGCCTGTTAGTTGATTTTTATAGTCATTAGCGTAGACATACAAAGCAACATCTTCTCCCGTATGACCACCAGTCGTCCATCCTAAGTCAGAACGCTTATTTAATATAGTTCTCAAAACTTTCATCTTAGCTTCTTTAGAATTAGCCTGAGAAATCTCCTGCAACTCTAACTCTGTTGGCACAAACCCAAAATTAGTTTGAAGCAATATACTGGTCTGGTCCTCATTATTGATTATTGTTTTAGCAAGTTTTTCTTCAGTCATATGCACTTTTTTCAAAGTATCAGTAAAAGCATTTATAGGTAATGTGGAATAATTGCCGCTAGTTGCTTCATTGCCCATTGTAATACCGCCATTGCCATGATCGCTTGCTACAATTATCAGTGTATCCTTATTACCTTTGGCATAATTAAGAGCAACACCCACAGCATCATCAAAAGCTTTAATATCTCCCGTTAAAGCTGCTGGAGCATTATTATGCGCTGCCCAATCTATCTTAGAACCTTCTACCATCAAAAAAAATCCCTTTTTATCTTTCGATAACAATTGAATAGCCTTGCTTGTCATTTCCGATAGCGCCGGCTCATCAGTCTTGCGATCAAGTTCATAAGGCAAATCACTGGATGCGAACAAGCCAAAAACTTTGCCATCATTAACAGTGCTAAGCTGATTTTTACCAGTAATAACTTTATATCCCTGCTGTTTAATTTCAGTAATTAAATCCTGTTTATCTGCTCTTTCTGCTGGTGTGAAAAATTTATACCCACCGCCAAAAACGACATCCATATTCTGAAAAACTTGTTGTTCAGATATATCATTGTAATTTTTGCGGTTAACAGCATGAGCAGAAAAATCAGCAGGTGTTGCATGCATGATTTCAGAGGTTGCAACCAGTCCTGTCGCTTTACCCTGCGTTTTGGCAAGTTCAAGCACAGTTGCCAAAGGTGCCAATGCTTCTTTAATATCATCCTTATTGCTGCCATATAACGTGGCCGCTTTGCCTTTTACACCGATTAATTTATCTTGCGTTTTATGTCCCGTTGCCATTGCCGTGCCAGCTGGTGCAGAGTCCGCAATCACTGTATCAGAATTATGTGTGCGTACCAAACCAGAAGTTATACCATCCATGTTCAAAGGTGCTCCGTCATTATAAAGCCATCTAGTAAGCGTCACACCATCCTGGCTCATGCCATCAGGAATTAAAATAATTACATTTTTAGCAAACCCGGTTCCGATTTTTTCCAATGGCATTGCGAACGCTGGCACTGATGTACTAAAGACTATACTTGCAACCAAAGCCACAACTTTTTTTCTGCTATTCATTTAATCTACCTCCCACTTAGTATATGGCTTAAGTATAGCCAATTAGTGTTAAGGTATTCTTATGAATAAGTAAAGAGTATGTTAAATATTCATCAAATTGTAGCCTTTACCTTCTATAGATAATTGCGATTATAGAAAAGTGCACTGCAAACATAAAAATAACATTGCAGTGCACTTTAATTCTATCTACAATTTTAATATTTCCAAATTTTTAGCAAAATCTTCCCGTAACTATTTTCGCAGGTAAGTTAAAATATCGGCAGCATTAGTATCAGGTTTAACCTTGGGCATTACCTTTTCAATAATACCTTGTTCATTGATAATATAGGTTGTTCTGACGACACCCATGCTGACCTTACCATAGAGCTTTTTCTCCTGCCACACATCATAAGCCTTAATTGCAATAAGCTCAGGGTCCGAAAGCAAAATGAAAGGCAAATTATATTTTTCAGCAAATTTTACATGTGAAGCAATGCTGTCTTTACTGATACCGATAACCACAACATCGTCCTTCTTAAATTCATCATAGGCCTTGGCAAAAGCGCAAGCTTGGCGACTGCAGCCAGGTGTGTTGTCCTTTGGATAAAAATAAAGAACAACTTTTTTACCACGGAAATCTGATAAAGAAACTTCAAACCCTTCCTTATTATACAAAGTAAAATCCGGAGCTTTCATATTCACTTCAAGCATGTGCTTGTCCCCTCCTCATTTCTTATTTAAACTGCAATCTCTTGAGCAACCTGAGCAGCCACCGCAACAGCCACCACCATCTTTTTTCTTATCCAAGAGACTACGAATAGCTAAAACAACCAGTATGGCAACTATTCCGCCAACAACATAATTAATCATTCTTTTTCTCCCTTCAGTTAGCTTTCGCTAACTCCATTGTATAACCGGCATCTTATCCTGTCAACCTTCAATATGTGAAGAAAAAGAAAACTTGTTACTTCCTAATTTTACCTGCTAGCAGAATGCATAGGGCAGGTTTCGATATGATCATCCACCATCCCAATCGCTTGCATAAACGAATAGGTAATTACTGGTCCAACAAATTTAAATCCGAGCTTTTTCAGATCCTTACTGATTCTCTCAGACAATTCACTTTTTGCAGGAACATCAGTTTCAGCTACCCATTTGTTAACCAAAGGCTTAAAATCAACATATCGCCATAAGAACTTGGAGAAACTGCCAAATTCTTTTTTTATTTCAATAACTGACATAGCATTGCTTCTCACAGCTTTAAGCTTTGCCATATTTTTAATAACATTATATTTTATTCTGATTTCTTCTAAGTCTGTATCGCTTAATCCGGCACAATATTCTATATCAAAACAGCGAAAAGCTTTTTTGTATTCTTCTCTTTTGGCCAAAACGATGCTCCATGATAAGCCAGCCTGCGCGCCTTCCAATGTCAGCATTTCAAAGAGATAGACGTCGTCAAAACTAGGAACGCACCACTCATTATCATGGTACAATCTCATTAATTTATTTTCACCAGGCCATGAACATTCACCCATAAAACAATCCCCCTATCCACTAATATCTTATTTAAGTATAGCATTTTCATACATGCTTATATAATATCAAAAGATCATTTAAGACTAACATTGATCAGCTTATGCTGTTTTTATCACGCTTTAATTGCCGTTAAATTCTAACTTATCTGAAGAACAATTAACTACTTTATATTTTCTCAAAAAAGGGGTTGCAGAAAATCTGCAACCCCTTTTATTTGTTATGGCGGATGGGGTGGGATTCGAACCCACGGTACGTCGCCGTACACTTGATTTCGAGTCAAGCACCTTCGACCACTCGGACACCCATCCAATATGTCTTTTTAAAGACAATAATTATTATAGCACAAAATATAACAGCAATAATAGCTGCAAAATCAAATCCCTTTATTTTGTTTATTATCCTTACGTCTTTTTTTGAAAAAGTCCTTCATTACCTGGGTGCATTCTTCACTGCAGACCCCTGCGGTAACTTCGGTCATGTGATTTAACGCCGGATTATTGACCACATTGAACAAGGACTCTGCAGCTCCTGCTTTGCTGTCAGCACTGCCATAAACCAGCCGGCTTATTCTGCTCATAACAATTGCGCCTGCACACATTGGGCATGGCTCGATGGTAACATAAAGAGTTGCGCCGGTTAAACGCCACCTATTCAATTTCTTACAGGCTTCGCGGATAACGATTGTTTCCGCATGCGCAGTAGCATCCTGCCATGTTTCCCTCATGTTATGCGCCTTGGCGATAACTTCACCGTCAAGGACAAGCACTGCCCCTATGGGTATTTCACCAATTTCAGCGGCCTTGTGCGCTTCAGACAACGCCATTTTCATATACGTAACATCATCAAGCATATAGATACCTTTCTGTCAATCCATTTTAATCGTCAGCCCGACGCCAACTTCTTTTATCGCAAATTGTGTCAGCATTTGTGCCTTTGCCGCCAGTGACACACAATGGCAAGGATATAGATTGTTAATTTGTTGCTGTTTTAACCATGAGATAGTCTTATCCAGCCGCACATTTTGTTCAAGTAAATGAAATCCTCCAATTACTCCAACAACTTTATCCTCATTCATTATATTCTTCGCTTGTTCGATAATATTACAAATTCCACTGTGTGAACAGCCTGTTATAATAAATAATCCCTCATTAGTTCGGCAAACCAATGCACTGTCATCTAGAACAAAATCATCGTGCCATACCCCATCACACAATTGCTCACCGATAGGCACTCGGCTTTCAAAATCGTTCCTGTCAGCTATCTCACCTAAAAACACACAGTTTTCCGAAATTTGATACGGCTTTTTAGTTAAAATAGTGGCCGCTTTCCCTGCCAACAACTTCAATTCCGGCGGCGGTCCAATATATTCTTTGCCTACTCTTTTCTGCAAAAGACAATCAGGATGTGCAATGAGCTTCACAAATTGCCAAGACAACATTTTATCTAAGTATCTGATACCGTTGGTATGATCATTATGTCCATGTGAAAAAACAAGATGGGTTATTTCCGCTAAATCTATGTTGAGTTTCTCAGCATTATTAAGGAAAATATCTGAATAGCCGGTATCAAACAAAATCTTTTTATCATCAATCTCCAAATGATAGCTGACAGCTGGTTCGCCATAATAATATTTGTCTATAAAAGTGTTGTTATCGACTAATACTGTAATTTTCATAAAACACTCCGCTATTCTTGTTGCAAAATTAATCGCAAACATACTTACCTTTATATTATAAAGACATTAGCCGCTCTTCACAAGAAACCTACCACTTTGCAGCGCAAGCTTATATCTCTAACCCATTAAATATTATTAACAAAAGGCGATTTGTCACAAAAAAAACAAACGCACCTGCTGCCAAGAACAGCAAGTGCGTATTTTTTTTGGTGTCCTGGGCGAGATTCGAACTCACGACCTACTGCTTAGGAGGCAGTCGCTCTATCCTGCTGAGCTACCAAGACTTTTGCCAGCGTTAAAAGCTCACTGCCAATTGTACTATATTACGTAAGCCATGTCAATTTATCAACGATAGTCTGCCAGATAACGCACATTATGAACGCATTACCTTTTCTGATTTTTCTTTAGCTGCAAAAAATAATATTCATCATTCTCAATTTTCTTCTTGCAAATAAAACCTTCCTGCAAAAATATTATGGCTTCAAATTCTGCCGCTCTTAGTTTATCGTTTTCAACCTGTTTGCTTGTACCATGAACAGCATTGACCTTCTGTCTTGGGATATCATGAAGGATTGTTATTTCTCCGCCAGGCTTAAGCCAATTCCGGACACACCTGACAAAGAGTTTTTTATCCTTTATATGCGGATAAAAATTCAAACAAGTAATTTTATCAAACTGTACCTCTGGCGTATAAGCCAGAATATCGGCAACTACATAAGAAACATTAGTCAACGCTGTATATTTTTTCTGTGCCTGAGCAAGCATTTTTGGGGCAAAATCAACTGCAGTCACAGTCTTTGCCAAAGGTGAAAGATATGGCAGAAGAACACCAGTCCCTGAACCAATGTCAAGCACTGCATCTTCTTGTTCAACGTCCAGCATCTCAACCAACGCAGCTAGCTTTTACTCATTTACTTCCCGCGTATCATCCCAACTGGCTGCCAGATGATTGAAATATTCTACTTCCGGAATTATTATTCTATCCATATTTACTCCTACTAGAATCTTTGCGTATAAACGACGCTAGTCAAGCGGCCGCTCATCGGATACCCGTATTGCTCTGCGTATTCCTTGTCCAACAGGTTATCTACATAAACCGACAAATCACTGTTTTTAGTTAAAGAACGAGTAATGCCAAGATTATTCACAGCATAACCGCCAATATGCTTGGCTGTTCCCGACAGCGCTTCCTGCTGCTCGCTGACGTAGTCGATGTTATAACGCAAATGCCAATCAGCATTGTCATAAAAATAAGAGACTCCTACCTTATGGCGAGGGCTATAGTCAAGTTCACCGGCTAGACCTATTTTATCATAAGTCAATACGCCTTCTTTTTGGGTATGTTGGTTAGTATAATTGAGGTTAATCCTATTGTGCTCATCTATACGATAGTCGTTTTCCCATTCGAATCCCCATATTTTTGCACTGTCTATATTGTAGCAAAGAAATGGCCAGGTATGTCTGAAATTTATATAGTCTGTCAAATCTTCATAAAAAATTCCTATCTTGCTTTGGTAATCTTCATTAAATTTATGCTTTGCAGCAATTTCATAGCTCATGCCTTTTTCTGGTTTTAATTGTTTGTGATAAGTCGGATTATCATTGCCGGCAATTTTGGCATTCTCATAATTTTGCGACCACCAGTAGTACTCAGCCATTGATGGTGCTCGCCACACCTTATTAACAGAAAGATATGTTGTGGTTTTTTCATCATTCTTAAACGACAAATTAATTTTTGGTGAAAGACTGTCCGTATCATAATCTTTCATCGCCGTTGCCTGCTCTGCATCTTTCTTGCCGCTAAACTGATCATATCTCAGACCGATGTACGCATTCCACCGATCGTTCATTGCCAAGGAATCAGAAACATAAGCACCAAATAAATTAATCTTTTGCGAAGGATAGATGCCCATGCCTGTGCCGACATTGTAATAGCCATAGCCATAACGCAGCCTCTTGTATTCCAGACCATAGCCGTAAGTGTGTGAACCTGCAGTCTCTTCACCTTTGAGGCCGAAATAATCCGATTTATCGCTGGGAATCACTCTGTCAAGGGCCGTAGCGCCAGTATCATCTTTGATAATATCACGCCTTGTTTCATCGTTGCGGTAATAATCAAGCTGCCAAAAACCGTTTACATATTTTTTCTGGTAACTCAAATCGTAATACTCGTTGTCTTTTTCCCAGTAAGATCCGTCTTTCAAGGGCACAGATGTGTTTGGCAAAAGACTGTCGCCGTCAGCTATAGGCCAATCAGACGAATAATCGGCAGAAGTCATTCGGTTGGGAATAATAAAACCTCTTACGGCATGCGTTTTTTGGTAACCGACTCGGAATGAATCATTGGCACTGGCATCATAATTTAACCGCAATCCATACTGGTCAGCATCATAATCATTGTTGCGCAAAAAAGCATCAGCTCCGACCTTGTCGGCCATCACTTGCATATTCAATTTGTCTTCCTGCAAACCGTAATTAAAACGATACTCATAACGGCCTTGCTCTCCCGCCAAGATACTGACACTGCCGCCCGTCATATTCTTTTTAGTGATAATATTTATGGTGCCACCCAAAGTATTGCCATGTTCGGCAGTTTTGCCGCCCTTAATAATCTGAATCTTATCAACAGTGTCAAGCGGAATACTGATTTTTTCCTAAGCGAATTACCAGAATAGGAATTAAAATAAATTGAACAGCTATCCCAGGTAAACCCATAACTACAGCACCTGTTACATAATATAACGGCGATAGATTAACGTTCAAAACCTTCAGTAAAACAAACGCGCCAAACATCGCCGCACTGCGTCCGGCAAGCATGGTCAAGAACAATGCTGTAGATATTCTCAGTCTAACTGTCTGATAAAAATATCCCGCCGCCATCCCATAAACAGCCAATTCAACCGCCATAATCGGCATCAAAGGAAATAATGGCGGCATTGTTGTCAAAATGCTGCTTAAGACAGGTGTAATGACCCCTACCAAAAATCCTCCGCGGCACCCTAAACAAAAACCAGCCAATAACACTGGTATATGCATTGGCAGGAATACCGAACCAGCACCTCCAAACAAGTGAAAGACAACTGGTAAGATAAGGCCAAAAGCGATGCATACAGCACCAAAAACCATCTTTTTTGTATTCATAATATTTTTCCCCAAAAATAAAAACCATGAAAGACGCACCCTTAGTGCATACCTTCATGGTTCAATCGTTTTTTATATATTAATTTTTTAATTTACCGCTTCTATAATAAAGGAATAATGCTCACTATTATCCCCTGCATCATTTCACATGATACCGTAATAGTATAGCATAGAGCTATTTGTATAGCAAGTTATTATCATACATAAAAACAGTACTGATATGCCTCCTGCAATCATTAATCAACAACATGTCATCAAGATAAAATATAAAAGATCATTTTATGTAATTGATGTCCGCCTTAATACTTTTCTTATTTTTCTGTTAATTTCTTTTCAGAATACAAACAATCTTTCGAATAAATAATTACTAACAGGTTTAACAACAAAAAAAGTGGGAAAATTGACTTTTCCCACATAGTTATCCACAGAACATCTGTTTTTGTGCATAAAGTTGTTTATAACTTGTCCGCCATTCCGGGCGGCATACTCCACTCAACACGTACACCGGTAGCTACCCAGAGCCTTGTCAAACAAATTTTGAAATTTTTCAGGCTTTCCAGCGGATCTAAAGTATAGGTGGAAAAATCGCGTATATCATGTTCACCAGGAAGATCCATCGTGTGAGTCTTGCTAAGAAAATCTTTTACGCTTGCAACAGCCTCAGGTGCGCCCTCAATTACAACATCCGCCGTCTTCATTTCTTCATCATATTCTGCGTAGCCATAATGGCATTGCCAATTTAAAGTAACCTTGAATTTGCCCATGATTGCCTCCTCAAAATGATCTCCGGACTCGTATCCAAAATATTATATCATATACAGCGAATAAAAATTCCCTCAAAAATCAGTCTTCTTTACGGTAAAGAGGTTTGAGCCTACGCTCAATGCTCATCTTTTTCCCTTTGCCGCTGGCTTGCGCCATTTCATACAGAAGCTTCTGCGAACTAATAGCAATATTGCCATACCTGCCAGCTCTCCGGTAACTACCATTGGACTGCATAATATGGGCTCCGACATTATCTTTTAAAACCAGCTCAAGGATACCCTTGATTCTTTTGATGTGTCTTGCACTTTCCACTGGAAAGAACAGTTCTACCCGTTCGTTCAGATTGCGTGGCATCCAATCAGCGCTGGAAAGATAAACCTGTTCATTGCCGCCATTGGCAAAATAAAATATGCGGCTATGTTCGAGCTGTCTTCCAACTATACTGCGAACTGTTATATTATCGCTGATACCTGGCAAACCTGGTTTTAGACCGCAAATACCTCTTACTATCAGTTCAATCCGCACACCGGCCATAGAAGCTTCATAAAGTTTTTTAATTATCTCTTTATCAATTAACGAATTCATTTTGGCTACAATATGCCCATCGCAACTTTTTTTTACCTGGGCAATCTCATTAGCAATCAGTACGTACAGTTTGTACCGAAGCCCAAGAGGAGCCATTACCAACTTATTCCAGACAGGCGGATCCGAATAGCCAGACAGCAGATTGAAGAAAGCTGATGCATCGGTACCGTATTGGTCATTAGCAGTCATGAGTCCGATATCAGTATAAAGCTTAGCTGTATTGTCATTGTAATTACCCGTACCAAGATGAACATAGCGCTTAATACCATCTGGCTCCTTGCGCACAATCAGAATAATCTTAGCATGGGTTTTTAAGCCAACTAATCCGTAAATCACGTGGCATCCAGCTTTTTCCAGTCGTCTTGCCCAAATAATATTGTTTTCTTCATCAAAACGCGCCTTTAATTCGACCAAAACAGTAACCTGCTTGCCATTTTCCGCTGCCCTTGCCAAGGCAGCAACTATAGGCGAATTACCGCTTACACGATACAGTGTTTGCTTGATAGCAAGGACATTAGGATCATTTGCTGCGTCGCTTACTAACTTGATGACAGCTTCAAAGCTCTCATAAGGATGATGCAATAAAATATCGTGTTCCCGAATACGGTCAAAAAGATTATCCATTTTCGGCAACTCCAACGGTTTTGCAGGTACAAAAGGTTCAAATTCCCACTGCGGTTCATTAAGAAGCTTAATAAACTTAAAGAAACAGGTAACATCAAGCGGACCGCTGATTTCATAAATAGCTTGCTCAGTAAGATCAAGATTTTCGGCCAAAAATTTCTTAATGCTTTGGTTACGTGTTTTCAAAATCTCCAAACGCACAGAAGCACCACGTTTACGTTTACGCAAAGACATTTCAATTTCCTTGAGCAAGTTTTCCGTATCTTCTTCATCAACATCGAGATCTGAATCACGTGTTATACGAAAAGGAACTATATCCAGTATCTCACACCCTTTGAACAAGTCCTGACAATGAACGATAATTACCTCTTCTAAAAATACAAAAGTTCGCTGACTGCAGCGCTCAACTTCAACAATACGCGGCAAGACAGAAGGAACTTGCACAAAACCCCTGCAGTGCTGTCCTTCATTATTGATAAGTTCAACTGCCAGATTAAGTGTTTTGTTCATCAAAAAAGGAAAAGGCCTGGAGGCATCAACGGCCATTGGTGTCAAAACAGGATAAACAATTTCGCGATA
The DNA here is from genome assembly GCA_050256135.1 of Acidaminococcaceae bacterium. Lineage (GTDB taxonomy): Bacteria > Bacillota > Negativicutes > Acidaminococcales > Acidaminococcaceae > RZYP01. The sequence goes on from JBFWIF010000010.1 coordinate 17,206, forward strand.
ATATTCTTCCAGCCATTCTCTGCCGCTTTCCTCAACATCGCCTACTCTGCTGAGCATTATTCCTTCTTTTCTTAATTCTTTCAGAATAGAAAACAAGTAGCGATACTTAGCTTTCATTTGAATATGCGCCGCCTTGGCAATCATGCTTAATTGCGCTTCTACCGTAAGACCTGCGGCATCTTTTTTATTGATACCATTTTCCAACTGATTATAAAGTCCAGCAACTCTGACCATAAAAAATTCGTCAAGATTGGAGGCTGAAATGCAAACAAACTTCAAGCGCTCCAAAAGCGGCAGATTCTTCAAGCCGCTTTCGCGCAAAACACGCAGATTGAACCTTAGCCAGCTCAGTTCACGATTAATATAATATTCAGGATTATTCAAGTCCACCATTGTCTTTTCTCCCACCTACCCGCTCCAGAACAGGAGTTAGTCCGAAAACTTCTACAAAAAAATTCTTTTTGTTTTCAAAAGTCCACTCTTCTAAAGTAATATCCTTTCTACTGACAGCATATATCTGTATTTCATTACCCTTCAACGTTACTTTGCATTTTTCAATTTTTTGCAGGTAACTGCGGTCCATAGCATCGGCAAGACGCAAAATAGCAGCTAATTTGGCCACAAGAGGCATACAATTTTTATCAACTCTTGGTCTGCCTTCATTCTGATTATTGAAAAGCAAGTGTGAATGATAGTAAGCAGCCAAAGCAACTACACGCTTATCCATATCGCTGAAACCGAGAATATCCGAAGCCATTATCAGTTGATAGGAATAAAGAGCATGGCTTCTGAGACAGATATATTTACCTATATCATGCAAAATACAGGCTGCCCTCAGTAATAGTCTGCTATGTTCATCTAGCCCATGTTTTTTACTAAGTGCATCAAACATCGATAGCGCCAGCATCTCCACTTGTTTGACGTGGCTATAATCATAATCATAACGTTCACCTATACAATGAATAAGCGTCATCAGCTCTTCGTGCAAATCGTCCGCATATTTACTGTTAGTTTGATTGGCGATATGAAGGAGTGTCATACCATCAATAAACCGGTTAGGCATGACCATTATCTCCTGCGCTGGTACAAGTGCCAGCAATTGTTGATAAAGAATAATTGTCGGGAAGATTATTTCTGCGGATGTTTCTTCAATATTAAAAACTTTGATTATTTGTGAAAGATTCATTGTACGAATTTTATCGTAAAATGTTATAAAATCAGCAGCTTGCATCCTTTCAACCTGAAACGCTCTGCTGTCTCTGCCCAGCATTTTCAATATAAGCTCTGTTTCAGTGCCAGATAAAACAAAATACCTGACATCTTCTTCCTCGAGATCTTTACGAACAGGACCTATTGTACTTGAAATATATTCGGTCAAAGCCCGGCTGAAATAGAGCGAGGATTTCTGTGTCCTGTCAAAATCTTCCTTAATTCTGATAATACCAATATGAAGATTCTGCTGATATTTGATTTTTCCATCACGCACATAAGTAATACCTAAACCGCCTGAAGAAATATCAACCAATAAAACCCCGCATCCTGCGCCTATACCTTCTTTATTTAAGCTTCTCTGTATTGCCGCATATTTGGTGTAAATTTCACGCGGCATATCAACGACATCCACTTTCAAACCAGTTTTAGTATGAATCTGGTCAAGGAAGTAAATCTGATTTTGCGCTTCACGCACAGCTGTAGTGGCTTGCACTGTATAGTCCTCTGCCCCATATTCTTCCATAAGCCTTTTGTAACCTCTGAGCAGCTCGCAAATTTCGCTGACCATACTGAAAGGAATACGTTTGTTTTTGAATGTTTCTTCGCCAAGCTTAACCCTATGCGAAGCCTGTTCTAATATTTTGATGTTTTCAAGATCGCGGTATTCAACAATCTGAAGGCTAACCATTTCCGAGCCTATATGAATTGCCGCTAATATTCTGAATTTATTCCTTTTCACAGTCAGATACCTCCCTGTTTGTCTTTAAATTCGACAAGCATTCCAGAAATCCTTGCTGACAATGATTGCAAAAAATATTTGCTTTTCACAAACAATTTGTTTTTTGTTATGCAGGATTTTTGCCGAACATGAATAACTATATACACTATCGGATAAATTTATAATTCTCGAAATGAGTGTGGTTCTATGCAAAGAATAGCAATAATCGACGTAGGCTCAAACTCAGCACGCTTGGTCATCACACAGATTTATAAAAGCGGCGCTTATAATATGGTCTACAACCAGAAAGAAGCTTTGCGCCTAAGTCAGAAAGTCGATACACATGGCATGCTTACAGAAGAGGCGTTCAGTTGTACCTTGGAATGTATGCATAGTTTTGCAACTATGTGTAGAATTTTTAATGTTGACAAAATTGTTGCAGTTGCAACTGCTGCGATGCGCAATGCCAGAAACGGCAAGGAACTAACAGCGCTAGTCGAAAAAGAAACCGATATCCATCTTCATATACTGGGCGGCAAAGCTGAAGCCTATGCCAGTTATTTAGGTGTAATTAACACCATCAATATCAAAGATGGCATTATCTTTGACTTAGGCGGCGGAAGTACAGAGCTAGTACTTTTCCATGACCGCAAAATTATTGATTCTATTAGTTTGCCGCTCGGTTGTGTTAATCTCACAACTATGTTCAACACAAGGGATCAAATGCCTTCTACTGTTTTCAGCGATGTCAGTTACCTGATTATGAGTAGACTGGAAAAATATCCTTGGCTTAAGGATTCATCACTACCGCTCATCGGCGTCGGCGGCACAGCACGTACAATTGCCAAAATCGAGCAAAAGAAAAACAAATATCCTGCTTCCAAAATTCATAACTTTCAATTCACCTCGCAGGCCTTCAGAACAACTTTTAAATTTTTGCGGGAAACGACTTTAGAACAGCGCAGAAAAATATCTGGGCTAGGCAGTGATCGCGCAGACCTTATCTTGGCAGGAGCAAGCGTGATTCAATGTCTCCTGGAAACAACCGGCAGTAAAAAAATAATCGTTTCCGGCTGTGGCATTCGTGAAGGTCTTTTCCTTGATTACTACGCAAAAAAAGAAAAGGGCCCCGTTATTGCAGAAAACATTCTGGATGAAAGCACTCGCAATATTCTTTTGCTCTATTCCACTGACATAAAACATAGTGAACATATAACTGCTCTGGCACTAACGATGTTCGATGCCTGGAAACCCATTCACGGTCTCAGTAATTCCTGGCGCCGTTTGTTGAAAACTGCTGCTATGCTCCATGACATCGGCATCACCATCAACTATTACAGCCACGCACGCCACAGCGCTTATATGATAGAAAATGCCCGCCTCTTCGGCTTAACGCATAAGGAACAGGTAATCGCCGCTGTCATCGCCGGTTGGCATAATGGTGTTTCACGCAATTACTTACGCAATAAAGCATATAAATATTTTTTGAGTGATGAAGATTTAAATAAAATTTCCAAAATGGCTCTCCTATTAGCACTTGCTGAAAGCATGGACTATTCACAAACCATGCAAATCAGCGAAATAATTCCCGAAATAAAAAATAAAAAGACCGCTTTGCTTCACTTAAAATCAAACTGTCTGCCCAGCATAGAGCTCCACCAGCTGAAGCAGCACCTTTCGTGGTTCAGCAAAGTTTTCAACATGGAGCTTCAGATAGAGCCCATGCAAAATTGCGCAGTACCTTGTATAGACGTTCAAAAATAAGAAACCCGTTAAACATTTCTGGAAATTATCGAAATGTTTAACGGGTTTCTTTTTCGACATTGCCTCGCTTGATTATCTTCTCACCGAACCTGTTCTTCAGAGAATCGAGTACGGCATTTCTTTTACGCATGGCAGCGTCCTCTTCCGCCGCAAGCAAAGGCGGTGCTCCTTCTGGAACCAGTTTGGACAGCGATACACCCAATAGTCTGACAGGTTCCGTCCAGTTAACCTGTTCTGCGAGTCTAGTGACAACCGTACATATTTCTTCATCAAAGTTTATAGGTATTTCCCCAGTAGAACTGCGTGTTATTGTTCTAAAAGAAGCGAATTTCACTTTCAAAGTAACCGTATGGCCTGCCAAACCATGATTTCTAAGACGCCAACCAACCTGTTCACACAAATCCAATAATTCTGAGTGTCTTTCTGCAAAGGTAGTCAAATCATAAGGAAATGTTGTTTCTTTGCCGATTGATTTGGCTTCCTGTACGCATTCTACAGGTCTTGAATCTTTGCCCTGTGCTAACCTATGAATCATTTCAGCATTATTACCTAAAACTTTTTTTAAAAATTTAGGTTCACAAGCTGCTAACTGTCCTATAGTTAGAATACCTAGCTGCAAAAGTCCTTTTTCTGTTTTTTCACCAATACCAAAAATCTTTCGAACCGGCAGCGGAGCAATAAAAGCTTGCGCTTCTTCCTCACGGATAACTACCAAGCCATCAGGCTTTTCGAGATCAGAAGCAAGTTTAGCCAAAAACTTATTGGGCGCTATGCCAACTGAAGCTGTAAGGCCAGTTTTTTCTTTTATCCTGTCTTTTATTATGAATCCTATTTTAGCAATATCTTCCGTAACACCAATAATTCCTGTCATATCCAAAAAAGCCTCATCAATGGAAAGAGGTTCTATACATGGTGAAAACTCCTGAAAAACAGCCATGATATTTCTGGATATTTCTGCATACCTCGACATTCTGCCTTGAACGAATATTGCCTGTGGACAGCGCCGATGTGCCTCCACCATTGACATAGCAGAATGCACACCAAACCTCCGCGCCTCATAGGAACAAGTTGACACTACTCCCCTTTCAGATTTTCCGCCGACAATTACCGGCTTACCTCGATACTCCGGATGATCAAGCTGTTCTACCGAGGCAAAAAATGCATCCATATCAATGTGCATAATCCAACGCTTCATGCTGCCTCCGATTATTCCTTACTTTCTAATAAATAGTTTTGTTAGCGCTTTGATACCGTTTAAAGGTCTCAATTGCCTCATCACGCCCAAGCTGAACAAGTTCTAACACTTGCCTATCCTTACATTCTCCTTCTATGAAATCATAAATATAATCATCTCTGAAACCTATAGCTCCTGCATCTTCTGCAGAGTTAGCATAGTACACTTTTCTGATGTTGGCCCAGATAATAGCCCCCAAGCACATTGGGCAAGGATAGGATGATGCATATAGCTCGCAGCCTGCCAGATCGTAAGTGCCCAGATTGCTGCAAGCTGTGCGGATAGCCTCTATTTCCGCATGACAGGTCGGATCATTATTTTTCAATACCATATTGCGGCCTTTACCGATTACCTCGCCGTTTTTTACCACTATCGCACCAAAAGGGCCCCCGTCATCAGTCAAAAGATTAGTTTCCGCTTCCTTGATTGCTTCACGCATCAGCTTAATAGACATACTATTACCTCCTGACTGCAATGAGACTTTACCAATTAAAAATCTAAAGTGCTTTTAATTTCTTCATCTAAAAAAGGCATAGCCTGCTTAATAATATTTTCCGGAATACCATAATAGGCTTCTGCGACGCTGCCAGCCACCGCAACCAAGGTAGCACTATCACCACCGATAGAAACGGCATTGCGAAGGGCGTCCTCAAAATCCTCTGCTTCCAGAAAAGCTACCAGAGCTGGCGGCACAGTACCAGCACAAGTCGGATTAAAAGAGTAACGCATCCTGATATCTTTTAAAGCAAAGTCAAGCTTGTAATACTTTTCTTCAATATATTTTTTTATATCTTCTTTCGGTGTTTTCTGTCTAGCCAGAAAAATTGCAGCCGCAACTGCTTGCGCTCCCTTAATACCTTCTTCATGACTATGGGTAATTTCAGCAGTCATTTTAGCAAACTCTTCCGCTTCTGCCAAAGAAGTGGCCAGCCAGCCAGCAGCCGAAACCCTCATAGCAGAGCCAGCTCCCGCGCTGCCATAAGGACGTTGTTCATCAGCAAAAAGCCATGCCATGAAACTCCTGCCATAATTAACATCTGGGTAAAGCCAACCATAATTAAGCAATTCTTCCTTAAGCTCTTCCTGAAAGTCAATCTGCTTTCCGCTTTCCACATATTTGCGCAATGTCTTGGTTACCGCGCACGTAAGTACCGTTGCACCAGAAAAACGACATCTGACATCAAAAAGTTCAAACTTTTTCGTTTTTATATTATTCCAAGCATGAATAGACCCTACAACATCTCCAATAGTCGCCCCCAACAAATTAATCACCCCTATAAAATAAATAATTTCCCCAAATCATTATTCGCCGCCGTAGGCATTGTTTCCTTTCAGCTAATCATTAAATAATAAGTAACTGGTGCCAGAATTAAAAGCCCCATAAAATTATAATACAGAAACATCATCAAATAATTGCGTCCCTGCGTTGGGTTAGCCTCAAGATAAAGCTTATAGGAAATAACACTGGCCATAGAAGCAATCAACGTTCCAAGACCTCCTACATCAACGCCCAATAACAAAGGCTGCGCCTGTGGCGTAAAACCTGCAATGAGCATGGCTGCCGGTACATTGCTGACAAATTGGCTCATAATAATTCCAAGCCAATAAACCCCGGCCGCAGTATTCAACCATTCCTTCTGTAATTGCTGGATGAAGTCAAAATTTGATATATTACCTATAAAAACAAAAAAACCACAAAAAGTTATGAGCAAAGCATAGTCAATACTGCGAAACAAACTCCTATCGTTGAAAAACACGCCCAAAAAGGTTATGCAAAAAGCCAATCTGAAATCAAGAAGATGAAAAACAGCAAGTAAACAAACTACAAAAATGGAAGAATAAAAAAGCAGAACTTTTTTGGGTCCAAGTACAGGTAAAGACAGCTCAACTTTCATTCTCTGATCACGTTCACCAACTATCAGAAGGCAAAGCCAAATCATGGCTGTTACAGCTAAAGGTGCCATCGTTGACATAAAGTCCATTGCGGACATCTTGTAATGTGCATAAAGAAATAAATTCTGGGGATTGCCCATCGGCGTCAGCGCACTGCCAAGATTAGCTGCTAATGTTTGCAAGATAATTACTTTCGCCATGTCATGCTGCAAACGCTTGCCAATAACAATTGCCAAAGGCACAAAGGTAAGCAGTGCTACATCATTAGTGACAAACATGGAACTAATGAACGTAATTCCTGCCAAAGACAGCGTTATATTACGCAAAGAACTGCATAAAGTAAGAACGTAAACAGCCAGGTAATCAAGCACCTTTAATTTTTTGAATCCTGCTACCACTAGCATCAGACAGAAAAGGATACTTAGTACATGGAAATCTATATAAGAAATTTTTGGTAATGCATAAAAAGAAGTCATTGCCGCTAAAAGCCAGGAAAGTGTCATTACCGTTTCCCTTCTGACAATATCGCGCGCCTCTCGCCATGTTTCCTTCAACAAATAAACTACCTTCCGTCTTCGTATTTAATTCCTATCAATTCAATAATTACAAAACTTGCACTTCTATTTATGGTTTGTGATTGGCTGTTCCACATACTCTTCCTTTTCCTTAATTAGTTCAACCTCTTTGTTGAGAGCCTCTGTCAACCATGTTTCTGCTTCGTGTTTGGCACTCAAAGGCATTCTCAGTACTATTCTAGCATCAACACTATATTCAACTTCACTGACTGTAAATAGATTCTGCTGATAGAGAACATTCAGCACCTTACCAGCTGAATTTATATCCTGAGTAAAATAAAAATACCCAAAAAGCACTTTTTCAGCTATACCAGCCTCTTCTATTGCCGCAACAACGCTGTTGGTATATGCGCGCACCAATCCACCTGCACCAAGTTTAATCCCGCCGAAATAACGTGTAACTACTGCCGCTACATCGTGCAGATTGTTTTTGCGTAAAACCTCAAGCATAGGCAAGCCGGCAGTACCGGATGGTTCGCCATCGTCGTTTGACCGTTGAGCCGTACCAGTCTCTCCGACAATATACGCCGAACAGTTATGCGTTGCATCCCAATACTTCTTTTTAGTATCTTTGATGAAATTCTGCGCTTCTTCTTCCGTTATTACTTTTTTCAGCGTACAGATGAAACGCGACTTTTCAATCACTATCTCATGTTGGAAATCACGTACAATAGTATACAGTTTCATTAAATTTTCTCCATCCATTTCTTTATAATTATAACACGGAAGCCTTTTTACTCTTTTCAAATGCTTGTTTTTTTGATATAATCCTGCTGACGTTTGTTTGACCGGCGAATGTTAAACTCACATTTGAAAGAAGGTTTAATCCTAATGAAAAAAATCTGTGCTCTGGTTGGTAAGTATTTTGGTCTTTTTGCTGTTCTCTTTCTCATTTTGGGGCTCATAGCTCCTGAGCAATTCAAATGGGTCGTTGGTAAAGTCGCCGGCATCAGTGTTTTACCTCTGCTTCTTGGTATTATTATGTTTGGCATGGGCATGACTCTTGATCCCCATGACTTCGCTCTCGTACTAAAACGTCCACGTGATATGGCAATCGGCGCCATGGCGCAATTTCTTATTATGCCTGCTCTTGCTTATTTTATTTCCAAAGCCTTTAATCTTGATCCCGCCCTCACTGCCGGTGTTGTTCTTGTTGGTACATGCCCGGGCGGTACCGCTTCCAATGTTATCACTTTTATGGCCAAGGGTGATGTTGCTTTATCTGTTGCCATGACAAGTGTGTCCACGGTGCTAGCTCCTATCTTAACACCGTTCATTACTTACAAATTAATTGGACAACAAATTTCCTTTGACCCTGTAGGTATGTTCTGGAGCATCATACAAATAGTTATCATTCCTATATGCATAGGTTTGGCTGTTAAATACCTATTCCCAAAATTTGCTCAAGAATCGACAACCTATACACCAGCCATTTCTGCCATTGCTATTTCGCTAATCATAGCTGGCGTTATTGCCGTTAGCCGCGACAATATCCTTAAGACACCAGGTACTATTATTTTAGTCGTAATGTTGCACAATTTGTTAGGTTATACCTTGGGCTTTACGATTGCGCGCATAGTCGGCCTCAGTTGGAAAAAAGCCATTGCTTTGTCTATAGAAGTAGGGATGCAAAATTCAGGTCTCGCTACAGGTCTTGCCAAGACTCACTTTGCAGCAATGCCGATGGCAACTGTCCCTGGAGCAATCTTCAGTGCCTGGCACAATATTTCCGGAGCACTTTTAGCCTTGATTTTCCAAAACTATCTGACACCAAAATTTGGCCCCAAAAACGAAGCTGAATAAAGCTAACGAAAGCGGCATCGCGGAAAATTCCACGGTGCCGTTTTTATTAGCTACTGATCAACGATAGCTTTGGGCACCCGTAAGTTTTTCCAAAAACGTATTTCCACTTCTTGTAGTTAAAAACAAGTCACTCACAACAACTTTCATAACTGGAACTCGTCGATACGCTCCGCCTTTAATTCTTGCTCCAAAACTGCCGAGCGCATGAATTATATATGGATCACCTTTTTTAGAACCCAAATAAATCATAACGTGATTTGGCATAAAAAGCGCACTGCCAATTGGCAAATTATTTACTATCTTAAGTTTTTCATCGCTCTCACAAGCTGATAAATCTACTGTTGCGCCAGTATAAGCTTCTTCCTGCTCGTCAGCATTACGAGGCAGCTCAACACCCACAGTTCGATAAACATCTGCCACAAAACTTGAGCAATCGACACTTTCGTGCAACCCACCCCAACCATAAGGACTATCTATAAATTTGAAAGCCTGTTTAATCAGATTATTTGTCGTATAGGGAAGATATCCAGCATGTAGGTCCTCACTATAAATTGCAGAGAGCTTTACTATTTTCAAATTGCCGTCTCTCTCACGTAACGGCAAAAGCAGCATCTTACCTTCTGTTGGTATCCTGCTGCCCATTTGGAACACCCAACTCGACTGGTTTTCGCTAAGACGCATAAGCTTACCTGTTACAATTGCGAACTTTTCCGGGCAAACATACCTAAGCCAGGTATCACGGTCAGTTAGGGCAATTGCACTGCTTGGCAGCCAACCACGATAGTTTCTCATCTGCACATATGCAAAATCTTTGTTTTTAGAAAAATGTAAGATTAAAAGAGGTTCGGCTGAATCAACCGCTGTTTCCTGCCACATGTCGAATTCTTTGTCAGCAGGATCAGAAAACGCCTGCAAATTAGTTGGAAGACTGCGCAGATTAGAACGCAATGCAACAACTCCGTATTGAACCTTTATTTCGTCGGCTAAATCGCCGGAATCTTGCTCGGCTGTTAAAGCCTCGACCTGCATAGTTGTAAACAACTTACCATTAACATAAAGATCAGTACCAAATTCATATTCACGAAGATAGCTTTCGAGCCTCTCTCTGGTAATATAAGTAGGATAATTTTGCAAATCTGGCATGTTATCTGACAGCATACGCCTGTTTAAAGTATTAATCTCCTGAGAATCCAAAATAATAACATCACCATTTTGGTTATCCAGCCATGCTGAATCTTCTAAAAGCTTCTGATCAATCGCCGGAAATCCTTTGTCTTGCGCCGCCAAAGCAAAACTTTCATTAAAAAGAAAAAGCAGCATTAATATAAATATGATGTTACGCACTTAAATCACCTCTTGTTTTATTATACATTGAATGCCTTTCATTAACATAGTTTTGCCTTTAGTCGTTGCTACGCACTTGCGCACTGTGTTAAAATTAATTGATGCAGTAATATTTTTTCAGGAAAAGAGGATTTCAGATAATGCAAATAGCAGTCGTTGACGACCTGAAAACCGAAATAGATTTGCTTAGCAGCTACATTATTCGCTATTGCAAAGAAAATAAGCTTTCCTTAAAACTTGCTACCTTTGTTAGCGGCGAAGAAATTCTCGCAGCAAACAATAACCATTTTGATATCATTTTCCTTGATATTTATATGCCGGGTCTAAGTGGGCTAGAAACAGCAAAAGAGATTCGTAAGAAAGACAACGATTGTCTTCTGGTTTTTTCAACAACAAGCCCTGATTTTGCTGTAAAAAGTTTTCGTGTCCGTGCTTTTGACTATCTTGTTAAACCATATGACTACGTGCAGCTTGCGGAAATTATGTCGCTTGCAGAAAAAGCCCTGCACAAATCATCTCGATATATTGAAGTAAAGGAAAGCCGTGAAATAGTCAAAATTTTAATTCGTGATATATTGTATGCCGATTATGATAATCATTATATCCAAATACACACCAAAGACAAAATTATAAGAACTTATCTTTCCTTCCCCGATTTTTCTCCTTTGCTATTAAAATATCCTCAATTTCTTAATTGCTACCGCAACTGTATCATTAATATGGATTGTGTTTCTTCACTGTACGACAATGATTTTGCTCTGACCAGCGGCGAACGAATCCCGATTACCCGTGAAAGACGCACAGAAATAAGGCAGCTTTATGCTGATTATGCTTTTCAAAAACTAAATAACGGAGATGTTTGAGTTGAGTCTGCTGTTTTTATTCACCGCAACCTTAGTAAAAATAGTTCCTTATCTGCTCCTTGTATTGCTGCCCTTCCGCACTTATTATCGCTACTCAAGGCTAAAAACCATGGCAGCAGTATGTTTTTTTATTTTTGTTTTTATTCTTGGTGCCCACATTCTGCTGCCTGAAGGCAGCACTTTGCTGGAGTGGCAGGTTTATTATACAACTTTGGTCTCTTTGCTTGGGCTTTTGCTGTGTTTTTTCCTTGTAAAGGGGAATTTCTTTCAAATAATTTTCAATTCTTTCGTTGTCCTTTGCTATGCCAAAGATGTTGATTATTTCAGCATGTATCTTGAATCCTACATATTAAATACCAAAACACTTGGACTTGATTTAGGTGCTTTGGTATTTTGCTATATACTTATTTTGGCCTTTACCTTTCCTTTTATGTGGCTTTTTATGACCAGGCTTTTGCTCCCGGTAATACAAAATAAAGAGCAGGCCCCCTTTTGGAATTTTCTTTGGATAATTCCTTTTTCTTTTTATGCGCTCTACCATCTTGGCATTAGTTCTGATAATTCTATTGCCAAAGCTTTTATTAACGGCAAAGATGCCTTACCAATACAAATTGCCTGGACTATAGGTACTTTTCTTTCTTTCGGTATGATGCTGCAAATGCTTAAAGAAAATATTAAAAATGAACTTCTAAACAGCAAACTCCAGGTTGCAGCCCTGCATATCAATTTACAGCGCAAGGAATTTGATCGTTTAAACAATACCATTGAAGAAACCAGGCGTTCGCGCCATAATCTTCGTCAACATTTAGTGCTTATAAAACACTATGTACAGGAAAGCGACTTGCTGAGTCTTGAAAGCTATTTGAACAAATATATCAAAGCGATGGATAAAGATTCCAACCTGAATATCTGTGAAAACAGCTATTTTAATGCCATAATTCAATACTATTACTCATTGGCAAAAGAAAAGGGCATATTGATGGAGCTTTCCTTTGATTTACCGAAAGACCTTTCCCTGCCGGAAACAGATACAGCAGTCCTGTTAGGCAATATGTTCGAGAACGCTTTAGAAGCCTGTGAAAGACAGCACAGTGGTCAACGCTTCATAAGAGCTAAGGGCGCACTGATCAGCGATAATGTTTTGGCCATTACTATAAAGAATAGCTTTGATCATGAGATACACAAGACTGGAGATGCTTTTATTTCTTCCAAACGTGATGCTAAAGGTATAGGCACGGAATCTATCCGCATTATTGCCGAGCGTTATAACGGGCTCGCTAAATTTACAAATAATAATGGTATTTTCGAAACATCAGTCCTTCTCAGTACTCAACCTGACTTGTCATCTCAGTCGATCAATTAATAATCTAAGCAGATACACTTAAAATCCCATCCATAGATATCTATGGATGGGATTTTTTCGGCAATTTTTACTTTTATTATGCGTATTCGTACTATAAGTGTTATACTTTTATTAGAATATTCTTTTAATTATAAAGGGGGTTTTAGCTGTGGCAATTCTAGCACTACCTGTAGACCAAAGAGTTATTGACATCGATTCCAGACGTTTTGCCTCAATTGAAAAAGCCTTGGTCGAATTAATTACTAACAGCGACGACAGCTATTCCCGTCTAGAAAATCAAAATAAGCCCACCAGCGGCAACATAAATGTTTGCTATGAGCGCCATCAGAACGGAGCAATCCTAACTGTTTCCGACCAATCAGAAGGCATGTCTTTGGAACGTTTACGCTCAGTCCTTTCTTATGGCGGCGCACACAGTCTGTTATCCAAAGGTGAAGCCAGCGGCAGAGGATATTTTGGGCGTGGTCTGAAGCAAGCTATCTATGGCTTAGGGCATGGTTGGATTGAATCACTATATAATGGCCGACTCAGCAGAGTTGACCTTTTCCGTGCCGTTCAAGGTAATTACGTATATGATGATTGGGATGGCGACAAACTCGCAGCAACTGAAGATTATGTCAGACTAAACGTTCCTTTCGGCGATAATGGCACCAAAGTAACCATTGTAGTTGATAATCCTCAGGTAAGCATACCCTATTTCCGTTCACTGGTAACAGCTGTTAATAACAATGTTTACTTACGAGACCTTTTGGATCGGCGTAATGTAGCGTTGATAAACCGCAACAAAACTTATAAGACCTCTGCAAAGGTTTTATTACGTTATGAACCACCTTCAGCTGATTTTTTATTGGGGCCTGGTTTACAAAAATCTTTTCTTTTCCAAGAAAAAGAATATCCTTTTGATTTGACTTTACAAAAAGCACATAATGCAGAACTCATCCTAAAAGGTGATGAGAGAACCAATGGCTTATTGGTGATCTCTGGTACAGCGATACTTGATTGTCAGTTCTTTCGCTTTGAAAACCAATTAGGCACAGAATATCTTTTCGGCAAAGTTGCTTGTCCTGGACTTGCAGAAATGCTTGGTCGTGGTCGGGCTGTCATCAGCGACGAACGCGATGGTCTCAATCTTAAAGATCCTTTTGTAGAAGCCTTTGCCAATGCTGTCAGTGATGCCATCGAACCACTGGTACAACAGGAAAAATTCAGACTAAGTCATATCGATCACGCTTCAACTTCCAAAAAAACTAATCTTTTAATTGAAAAAATTCTTCAAAAGATGAACATTATAGCCTCTGATGAGCTCGGCATCATTCTGCCGCCTAGTGCCGGCACTGGCAAATCCGGGCCGCTAAATACAGGTCGCTCCGCGGTATTACGTTTCTCAACACCGTTTTATTACCGTCAGCTTAACCATCGCTTCCGTATTACCGCTTTTATTGACAAAAGTCAGTTGATTGCACAGGACATAATAGTTTTTAGTTATAACCTTCCGTCTTCTATCAAGATAGAACCAACTCCTAATGAAATAACGGCCGTTGACCTGCCCCCTGATGGGCGTATTGAATTTACTGCAATCGGTACAGAAATTGGCGCTACAGGGAAAACAGTCATAGCAACCGGTCCTTATTCTGCAACGTGTGAAATAGTAATTGCAGCAGAGAATACCGGCAAAGGCTTTTCCCAACCTTCCGGCAGACCACCGGCAAAATGGGCTAAGGATAATGCAGCAGCACTGTTCATCGGCTATGAACTGCGTAATCTAGACAACGATATTGACAGAGCTGTTTATAAACCTGATGAGAGGCTCATTCTTATTAACACCGAAGCTCCTACCGTGCGTCTTTATGTAGATGGGCAAGGACATTTCAGAGACGGCGCACGTCTGCTCCTAGCTGAATTATTTCTAGATGTTATTGCTGAAGAATTGGCAAAACTTTACGTTGACCGCACAACACAGAAAGGCATAGCTGATGCCTACCATCAAGCTAAGCAAACTTTTGTCAAACGTTTCGGCGTAGAAATACACCAGATAATGATGGGCGGATAGCACAAAGTTTCCAACAACAACACAAACACTCCTTTTTCTTCGGGCAGGATATGTCTAATCAGTCGTCGAATTACATATTTGGATTATTAACGGGAGGCGGTAATTATGCTCAAAAAGATTCTTGTGCCAATTGACGGATCCTATATTTCTTTTCAGGCTTTAGAGTATGCAATGCAATTAGGTAAAACTTTTGACAGTGAAATTGTTGTTACTCACGTAAATGATCCTTATGACTTATCGGCGCCTGTTGACCCTGCAACGGTAAAAATTCCAACTCGCGAACAAACACCAGAAGAAAGAAAAAAAGCTGGTGCAGCGGCTCTTGCTATTGCACAGAAAATAGCAGAAAGGGCTAGCTACAAAAATATAGCTTTCGAAAAAGCCATTGATAAGAATCCGGCAGAAAGAATAATTGGCATGGCTAAGGAAATAGAGGCAGATACCATTGTTATGGGCAACCGCGGTCTGGGAACAGCGGAGTCATTTTTTCTAGGCAGCGTAAGTACAAAAGTTGTAAAACACGCCCCCTGCCCCGTTTTTGTAGTAAAATAACATCGTTTCCGCCGTACCTCTCCGCTTGAGAAAAATAAAAATCAGGGTCTAGAGAAATTTCTCCAGACCCTGATTTTTTTATAATTACAAACCGCGTTTTTGATAATGTGTATGCAGCAAATGATGAGACTTTTCTCCCAGTGGTTCTTTGAGAAAATCTTTATAGAGCTGTTGCACAGCGGGGTTGTTATGTGATTTACGCAAAGGCATGTTTTCATCGACTTGGTACAAAGCATCCATTCTGGCCATTCTTGTTTCTTTTTTGGTCACATAGGGCTGCCCGCCACCACCTATACAGCCACCCGGGCATGCCATGACTTCTACAAAGGCATAGTCAGCTGCCCCTGCTTTTATCTTATCCATTACTTTTCTGGCATTGCCAAGGCCATGGGCAACTGCCACTTTTACCGGCAAACCATCTAAATCCACCGTAGCTTCTTTGATTCCCTCTAAGCCACGTACTGATTCAAATTCCAATTTTGCCAGTTCCTTACCAGTAACAACTTCGTAAACCGTCCGCAAAGCGGCTTCCATAACGCCGCCAGTTGTACCAAAAATCGCTCCCGCACCTGTTGACATACCGAGAGGACTATCAAACTCGCTATCTGCTAAGGCTTTAAAATCAACACCAGATTGACGAAGCATACGACCAAATTCACGAGTGGTCAAGACATAATCCACATCCTGATAACCGCTTGACTTCATTTCCGGTCTTGTACATTCATATTTTTTAGCTGTGCATGGCATAATAGATACCACGACGATATCCTTCGGATCAATGCCGTTTTTTTCTGCATAATAAGTCTTGGCCAAAGCACCAAACATCTGCTGCGGCGACTTACAGGTTGAAAGGTGTCCTAGCTGCTCCGGATAATTATGTTCAATAAATTTGATCCAACCAGGACTGCAGGATGTAATCATCGGCAGAGTTCCACCATTTTTCAATCTTTGCAATAGTTCGTTGCCTTCTTCAAGAATTGTCAGATCAGCAGTAAAATCGGTGTCAAAAACCTTGTTAAAACCAAGCCTTCTTAAAGCAGTAACTAGTTTCCCCACTGCAATTGTACCCGGAGCCTGTCCCATTTCCTCAGCAATGGAAACTCTTACAGCTGGTGCTACTTGTACAACAACATGTTTTTCCGGATTTTCTAAAGCTGCCCAAACCGCAGCAGTGTCATCTTTTTCATGAATAGCGCCTACGGGGCAAACAAGAACGCACTGACCACAAAGCACACACGCTACTTCTGATAATGTTTTTCCATACTCAGGCGTAATCGCACCATTAATGCCGCGATAGTGACTATAAAGTATACCAGTTGTCTGCACTTGATGACAGACTTCTGCGCAACGACCGCATTTAATACATTTATTAGGATCACGTACGAGTGAAGGGGTAGAGTTATCAAGCGGCAATAAAGGCGTCGAC
The DNA here is from genome assembly GCA_050256135.1 of Acidaminococcaceae bacterium. GTDB lineage: Bacteria > Bacillota > Negativicutes > Acidaminococcales > Acidaminococcaceae > RZYP01. Next base: position 34,003 of record JBFWIF010000010.1, read on the forward strand.
ATATCAGCCTTAATTTCCCTAATACCATGTTCAGCCGCCAACTGTCTTAATTCACAATTGGCATTACGGATACAGGTTAAACATTCCTGAGGATGGTTAGCAAAAATAAGTTCCAAAATAGTCTGTACAGTTTCTCTTACACGTGCAGAATTAGTTCTTACCTTCATCCCACCGCGCACAGGTGTTGAGCACGAGGCAACAAGATTGCGGTTACCTTCGACTTCAACCACACATACTCGGCAATTTGCTTTTACTCTCTGGTCAGGGAAATGACAAAGCGTCGGTATTTTGATGCCATGCATCTTCGCTGCTTCAAGAATTGTTATATTTTCAGGAACACTAAGGACTTCACCATTTATATTAATATCAACGGTATTCAACACACGCCACCCCTTTCATCTGCTTTTCCTCCAAAATCAATACAAGTATCTTCGTATTCCTTGCGGAAATATTTAAGCGAAGAAAGAAGACTGTTGCCTGCAGCTTGACCTAACCCGCAAAACGAAGCTTCCTGCATACAACGTGTAAAGCGTTCCAGGTTATCTATATCCTTCAAGCTTGCTTCTCCAGCAATAACTCTGTCAATGATTCTATTGACCTGACGCAGTCCCTCGCGGCATGGCGTACATTTGCCGCAGCTTTCATGCAGAAAAAAGTGTACGCGATTATGCACGTTACCCAAAATAGAACGTTGTTCATCCATGACATAAACAGCGCCTGAGCCTATCGTAATACCACGTTCTGCACATTTGCCATACTCCATGGGACAGTCAAGTTCTTCCGGTGGCACAACAACACCAGAAGCCCCCCCAATGTTTACTGCCTTAAGCTCAAATACTTCTTTCATACCACCGCCATAATTTTCAATTATCTCACGGAAAGTTGTACCAAAAGGCACTTCATACAAGCCTCTTTTCATGACATCACCGGAAAGCGATATCAATTTAGTACCAGGGCTGTCTTCAGTACCTAACGTTCTGTACCAGGCTGAGCCTTTAGCAATAATCGCCGGTATATTCGCAAGTGTCTCAACATTGTTAATTAATGTTGGTTTCCCCCACAAACCTTTTTCAATCGGAAAAGGTGGTTTTACACGTGGACGCCCTTTTTTCCCTTCTATCGAAGACAAAAGTGCAGTCTCTTCACCACATAGATAGCTGCCGGCACCGCTGAATATTTTTAAATGCAGAGAAAACTCACTTCCTAGTATGTTGTCTCCTAAAAGGCCAGCTGCCTCAGCTTCTTTAATACTTCTTCTTATGGTTTCCTGTGCCAGAGGATATTCATGTCTGATATAAATAAAACCATTCTCTGCGCCAGCCAAAATAGCGGCAATAGTCAGGCCTTCCAACAATTGGAACGGTATATGGTTCATGATGAAACGATCTTTAAAAGTTCCCGGCTCGCCTTCGTCAGCATTACAAACTATGTAACGCTGCTTTTCTGTATTTCCCTGCATCATTTTAAGCTTCAGACCGGCAGGGAAGGCAGCACCGCCGCGGCCCCGAAGACCAGCCCGGCATATTTCCTCAAGTGCTTGTTTAGAGTTTCCTATCGCCATGCGCAATGCCTCATAGCCACCAGTTTGCTGGTATTCGCTGAGGGATACGCTGCTGTCGTAATTGCCAAAATTAAACACTCTGTCATAGCTGTCTAATTCACGAAATGTGCTCATTTTTTGCAGCCTCCTTCAACTCACGCATAACTCTTACTGCTCCGGCAGGAGTTAAATCACCATAAACCCTATCGTCAACTTTAATTGCCGGTGACATGTTGCAGGCACCCAGGCAGCTTACACCTTCAAGCGAGAACATTTTATCAGGTGTAGTTTCCCCGAGTTTTATGCCCAACTCTTTTTCCAAAGCTTTCCTGATTTCTTCCTTGCCGGCATCTTCGCAAGGTGCATTGATGCAAAGGCGAACAATGTGTCTTCCTCGTGGCAGCAAAGATATCTCACTATAAAATGACGCCGTAGAATAAACCATGCTACGGGAAGTATTGAGTAATCTGGCAATCTCATTAACTGCTTCCTCACTTACATAGCTCTCCGGGCTAGCATCCTGAACTGCCAACAGAATGGCAAGTAACGAACCCTTTTCAGGGCCAAGCTCAGTAACAATATCTCCTACTGCCTTTCTTAATTTCTTCATAATTCTCCCCCTCATTTTTGCCATTCTCTTTTTCTTTTTAATTGGGATTTTTTCATAGAGCGACTAAATATTTAGCATACAATATTCCTTTAAAGAATATACTAATAATATAATTGAATGATAATTTTCTGTCAATAGGTTTTTTAACACTTTTTTATGTATTCATGTATATTTGTTTCAAGGTTGAAACAAATATACTATTTTATTATCATACAATAATACTTTGCATATGTTTTGTCCGCATACAAAGGAAAACCGGGTGGCCGTTTGGCGTCCCGGTTTTCCTTACAGTATCCTATATTATACTATTTATTGAAGGATAAAGCCTTTTTAGGGCAACTATCTACACATCTGCCGCATTTTAAACAATCAGCATCATCAAACCCGCTTGCACTGCCTTTAGCTTTATATGGTGCTAACTGCATAGGACAAACTCTTGTACAGAGCTTACAGCTTATGCAAGCATCACTCACCATTAGCGGCAGAGGTTTTCTTCTTTCCGCAATCCAGCTTGCCAGACTCCCCATCGGACAAAAGGCACACCATGCCCGCTGATGAAAAAATAATCCGAGCACTATTCCCACCAATGTTGTCAGCAAAATCACTCGGAGGAAAACCATACCCATAGCCGCTAAATCACCCCAGGCGAAATACATTTGCAAACTAAAAGCAGTCATAATCAACAGCAAAACAACTACTCTGAAAAACTTGGTTCGAAAAATAGCTGGTATTGGTTTTTGCGGTGAAAATTTTGCCAAAATATGATCATAAAAACTGCCGCGTGGGCAAAAGTTCCCACACCAATATCGTCCCTTGAAAAAGGAAACAGCGACAGGTGCCAACATACAGATGATTGCCAATAACCCAACAACCGGATAAAATATTCCTGCAATCAAAAAGGTTAATAAAACCCAGTATAAATATCCCTGCACATTATTCTTCATGTTCTCTCTCATTCCTTTATTATATTCCCTCCCCCTAGGGGGGCTAATATAAGTATAAGCGAGGAAAAGAGCAAAGTCAATAATTCAAAATTAAATCCTTGAAAATATAATTTTTAAAAAGCAGAGCAATTTATCTGAAATTTCATAATTTTCTTGCAAGCTTATCTTTTTTTTGATAGAATCAAACTGAAAGAGGGTACCTTATTTGACAAAATTTAAAAATGAAAAAGTTTTTATAATACTATGCTAATGAATTTAAGGAGGCGAAAAAAATGTTGGTGAGAAGAACAAAAACTAAATGGGCGCGTATCTCAGTTATTATTTCTTGCCTTGCCGTAATTATTGCAAGCATGGGAATGGTATCTAACGCAGGGGCTGAAACTGTAACCACTACAAGTATTACCAATTCCACCAATAGCGATAAAGTAAGTACATCAGGTTCCGATGCCTATGTTCTTGTTGCAGCTAAAGGCGACAATAACAACAACGGCAACAACGGTAATAACGGCAATAATGGCAACAACGGTAACAACGGCAACAACGGTAATAACGGCAACAACGGCAACAACGGTAATAACGGCAATAATGGTAACAACGGTAACAACGGTAATAACGGCAATAACGGCAATAACGGCAACAACGGTAATAACGGCAATAATGGCAACAACGGTAATAACGGCAATAATGGCAACAACGGTAATAACGGCAATAATGGCAACAACGGCAATAACGGCAACAACGGCAACAACGGCAATAATGGTAACAACGGTAATAACGGCAATAACGGCAATAACGGCAATAACGGCAATAACGGCAACAACGGCAATAATGGTAACAACGGTAATAACGGCAATAACGGCAATAACGGCAACAACGGCAATAACGGCAATAACGGCAACAACGGTAATAACGGCAACAACGGCAATAATGGTAACAACGGTAATAACGGCAACAACGGCAATAACGGCAACAACGGCAATAACGGCAATAACGGCAACAACGGTAATAACGGCAACAACGGCAATAAAGGTAACAACGGTAATAACGGCAACAACGGCAATAATGGTAACAACGGTAATAACGGCAACAACGGCAATAACGGCAACAACGGAAATAACGGCAAAAACAACAATAACAACAAAAA
>JBFWIF010000011.1:0-38098 GCA_050256135.1 Acidaminococcaceae bacterium
AATCTGATGATTGCCTGCGGTGAAAACTCGCCGTCACCGCTTGCCACAGTGTGTATCTGCAAATCCACTGCCATTTTCAACGCCTCTTTTCTCTAACATCCTTCTCATAACAAAAATACATTAAATTTGCACTAATTGTGATTTACGAGTTGACAATCTATAGCGGCAGACTTATAGTAGTTATAATAATAACCTCTAAGGAGCCGGGACTATGGATAAAATTTTTAGTGAAATACAAAAACTAGGTTTTTCGCAGTATGAGTCAAAAGCATATATCGCTCTCCTGCAAAATTCTCCCGTTACAGGCTATGAGCTCAGCAAACGTTCAGGTGTGCCGCGCTCCATGATTTATGAAGTCATCAACAAGTTAAACGACAAAGGCGCCATTTATACGATTCCAGCTGATCCGATGAAATACTCACCGGTACCGGCGCAAAAACTCTTGGCACGAATTCGTGATAATATTGATGTTACCATAAACTTCCTGGATACTTCGCTCCGCAATCTTGAACAGCTTAGAGAAGTCGACGTAGTATTTCACATTAATGGCACTGAACTGGTGACGGCAGAAATTTTAAGTTTGATCGACGAAGCAAAAAGCGAATTATGGCTGTCAGTGTGGCACCCACAGGCCGCTAAGCTGGCAGAAAAAGTTAAACAGGCTGAAAACCGCCAAGTAAATGTGCTTTCCATGATTTTCGGCGATAAAAATTGTACTCTCGGCTCGACCTTCCATCACGATTATATGACGGCTGAAGTAGTCAAAGAACGTATCGGCGGCAGACTCACTACCATTGCGCGTGATAAAGAAGCAGCCATTATTGCCAATTTTGTCAACGACGAAGTTGCCTGGGCTGTAAAAACGACTGACCCCGCACTGGTTTTAATAGCTACTGAATTTATTCGGCACGATATTATGATTGAAGCAATTACCAGACACTTTGGTCCGGAAAAACTTGACCAGTTATGGCGTAACAATCCAGTTTTACGTTTTGTAGTCGAAGGCAAGCAGTCCGAATAATACGGACTGCTTAATTTAGGGCTAAATCTTAGTAGTTATTTAACCAACTTCTAACAGGAGGTATCTATGTCCAACTCTCTTTCCAACAAAGAAAACTTTTTGCGCGGCGTTAAAGCCGCGATGCCGATTGCTGTCGGCTATATCCCAATTGCCATTGCCTTCGGCCTTCTGGCGAAGTCAGTTGGTATACCCAGTTACGTAAGTGCGTTGATGTCCTTCTTAATTTATGCCGGTGCCAGCCAGTTTATCGGCATCAATCTGCTTGTTTTAGGTGCTTCCTGGTGGGAAATAATTATTACTACCTTTATCCTTAACCTGCGTCATTTTTTGATGACAGCTGCCATAGCACAGAAACTGGAAGCAAAAGCCACAACAAAATGGCGTTTTCTCTTGGCTTTTGGTATTACCGATGAAACTTTTTCTGTTACATCTTTTCAAAACGAGAAGAGCTTATCCAGGTATTATTCCTTCGGCCTGAATACTGTTGCGTTTGCCTCCTGGAACTTCGGTACCTGGATAGGGCTTTTCTTTGCTGACGGCTTCCCGGATTTATTAAAAAGCAGCATGGGCATAGCCTTATATGCGATGTTTATCGGTTTATTGGTACCGCAAATAAAAAAATACCGTCCTGCCCTGATCGTCTCTTCTTTAGCTATAATTATTAATTGCCTGTATACATGGCTGCCTATTGCAGGTAATCTGTCCAGTGGTTGGGGAATTATCCTGGCAACTGTTGTTAGTGCTGCTATTGGCGCCAAATTCTGTGCATTGGAGGAAGCAGAATGAAGCTTATCTATCTCGTTATAGCTATGGCCCTTGTCACTTATATACCTCGCATGCTGCCAATGGTTCTGCTGCAAAACGTTAAACTGCCGGTTTACGTCAAGGCATTTATGAAACTTATCCCTTATGCCGCTCTTGGTGCTTTGATTTTTCCTGGTGCTCTGACTTCTGCAGGACCAGAACATCTTAATGCTGCCATTATCGGCTGCAGCCTGGCCATCCTGCTCGCATGGTTCGGTACTAATCTTATTCTGGTGGTTGCCGGCGGCATCGCAGGGTCATTCATAATTAATTTCTTTTTCTGAAATACAGTTTTTGTGCTTGCGTATCCTTATATTCCTTATATTCCTTTTCGGACAAAACATATCTTCTTTTAGAATATTTTTGTTGACAAGTTAAAAAAATCTTGTTATATTTAAACCCATAAATCTAATATTTTATTGGCAATGAAGCCATCACAGATATCTGTGATGGCTTTTTCTGTCTAAAAGACAATGATGTCTTGAGAACTATCTCAAGGCATCTTTCTGTTTTTCTGGAGGTTGGTATCACAATTCAGGCTAGTAATCATTAATTTTCAGACTGCAAAAGCTATCAAAAGGAGGATTTTCAAATGAAAAAAATGTTACGCATTGTAAGTTTATGTTTAATGTCCCTGCTTATGGTTTTGCCAACTGCTTTTGCAGAAGACCCTGCCGCAGTAGTTGCTAAAATCGACACAGGTGACACAGGTTTTGTCCTGATGAGTGCCGCTCTTGTAATGCTGATGACCCCTGGTCTCGCTTTGTTCTACGGTGGTATGGTCAGAACCAAGAACGTATTAAGTACTCTTATGCAAAGCTTCTTTATCGTCGGTCTTATTTCCGTACAATGGGTACTCTGGGGCTATACCATTGCCTTCGGTCCTGACATCAACCACTTAGTCGGTTCTTTATCCTGGTTGGGCCTTAATGGTGTCGGTGTGGAACCAAACGCTGATTATGCTGCTACTATCCCTCATTTGGCCTTCATGGTTTTCCAAGGTATGTTTGCAGTTATTACCCCGGCTTTGATCAGTGGTGCTTTTGCTGAAAGAATGAAATTTCCTGCGTTTCTGGTATTCACCCTCGCTTGGGTAACCTTTGTATATGATCCTGTTGCTCACTGGGTCTGGGGCGTCGGCGGTTGGTTACGTGAAATGGGCGTTCTCGACTTTGCCGGCGGTACAGTTGTACACATTATTTCCGGTGTTTCCGGTTTAGTAATCGCTTTGATGATTGGCAAAAGAAAAGATTATGGCAAAAAAGCCATCATTCCTCACAACCTGCCAATGGTTCTCATTGGCGGCGCCCTTCTCTGGTTTGGCTGGTTCGGTTTTAATGCCGGCAGTGCCTTAGGTGCCAATGGCTTAGCCGCTATTGCGTTTGTAACTACCAACGCTTCAGCCGCAGCTGCCACCGTTTCCTGGGTATTAGTCGAGTGGCTTTATAGCGGCAAACCTACTGTTCTGGGTGCAGTCAGTGGTTGTGTTGCCGGTCTCGTTGCAATTACTCCTGGTGCAGGCTTCGTCAGCCCACTCTCTGCAATAATCATCGGTTTGGCTGGCGGCGTCATCTGTTTCTTCTCTGTCAGCGTTATGAAAGCAAAGCTTGGTTATGATGACGCTTTGGATGCTTTCGGTGTACATGGCGTAGGCGGTACCTTTGGTGCTATCGCAACCGGCTTGTTTGCTTCCAAAGAAATCAACCCGGCAGGTGCTGACGGCCTCTTCTTCGGCAACCCGGAACAACTCCTTACTCAGGTAATTGGTGTTGTTGCCAGCTGGGCAGTAGCTATCATCATGACCTATGCTCTGATCAAAATTATCAGTGTATTTATGCCGATCAGATCTACGGAAGATGAAGAAAACAGCGGTCTTGATATCGCTGAACACGGTGAAAAAGCTTACGCTTACCAGGATCTCATTACTGACTTCACCGGTGGCCCTGCTTTTATGAGCGTTGAAGCAGCAAATCCAGAAATAAGCAACTTTAAGGTGGCTTTAGCTGAAGGAGGTAAAAAATGAAACCAATAACTAAAATTGAAATTGTTACACGCCCAGAAAAATTGGAAGAACTGAAAGCTGGCATGCATGAAATTGGCGTACAAGGCATGACAGTAACGCAAGTCTATGGGTGTGGACTTTCCAAAGGACATAAAGAGGTTTATCGTGGTAAAGAGGTTACGGTAACCTTACTGCCAAACATAAAAGTCGAAATCGTTGTTTGCGAAATACCTGTACAACTGGTAGTAGATACAGCCAAAAAAATCTGCCATACAGGTCGTGTAGGTGACGGCAAAATTTTCATCTATCCGATTGCCAACGCTGTCAGAATTCGTACCGGCGAAGAAGGTGAAATTGCGATAATCGATCCTGAAGATTGATAAGTAATGACACATACAAAGAACAAGAAGCCAGGCGCTAAAGCGCCTGGCTTCTTGTTCTTTGTATTATATTCGACTTCAAGAAAATTTAAAACCATCCTCACGGAACAAACTTAAACAAGTTTCTACTACTTGCTTATCAAACTGAATACCTTTCATGCGCTCAATTTCTTCGAGTGCCCTGTCAATGCCAAGTGCCGGCCTGTAAGGTCTGTGAGCCGATATAGCCTCAACAACATCCGCTACAGCGACTATTTTTGCCCCCAAAAGAATTTCCTCGTCACGCATTCCTTTAGGATAGCCAGAACCATCAAGTCTTTCATGGTGCTGCAGAAGGATATCTGCGACAGGATATGGGAAATCAATATTTTTAATAATATCGTACCCGGCCTTACTATGGGTTTTAATTAGAGCAAATTCTTCACCTAATAATTTCCCTGGCTTACATAAGATTTCACTAGGTATTTGAATCTTGCCGATATCATGAATGCTGCCTGCTATACTGATTCCTTGTATATCCTGTTCAGGTAAATGCATTTTTTCAACAATTGCCTTGGTCAAGGCTCCAACTCTTTTCTGATGGCCGGCAGTATAAGGGTCTTTTGCTTCGACAGAAGCAGCCAATGCGTCAACTATTTCCAGCAGCAGATTATCTTTTTGCCTTAAACTATTTGCCAGTTTTTCTGCTGTTTTAGCCCTGGCAATGCTGCTGCGCAAGTATTTAATGCCAAAAACCAAGTCATCAGCAGTTTCTTTGATGAGATTAACCTCTTCATCGTCAAAAACCTCTTCTTCACCAGAGTAGATTACCAATATTCCTCGTTCCGGCTCGCCACCGAAATGCATAGGCATTACAACAAATGCTTTGTAGCCGCGTTCAACGGCAGCTTCTTTCCAGGGCGGGAAATCGGGATCGCTTTCTATATTGCGGCAAACGGTAGGAATCCCTGTTTGTAAGCGAACAAAATAGCCGTCATTCTCGCCTGTTTGTTTACACTTAATCTTCATCAACTTAAGATAACCATCTTCAACACCAGCGTGGGCAACAGGTATAACTTTTTGGTCATTGTCTTTACTGATATAACCGATCCAGGCAAACTTATAACACCCTATATCAACTATTTTTTGACATACATCCTCCAGCAAAGTCTGCTCATCCTCAGCGTGCAGCTGAACAGTGTTAATAGCAGTAGTAACCTTCATGGCACGCCCTATGCGATTGTACTGCGTGATATCCGAAAGCGTGACAACAGAGTTTTCAGTACCGGGGATCATCGCAACCGTAACAAGACAATCTCGCATACGCCCAAATTTGTCGATAACATGTGAAGTATACTTCTGTGGCACACCACCTAACTCATCACGACGCGCATGGTGATAGTGTTGAAGTTTTTCTAATTCCTTTTCAGGCAAGAATTTCATCCATTTATTATTCTCGAGTTCCTCTCTAGTATAGCCGAAAACTCCATCCCAATTCATACTAGACTGCAAAACCTCCATATTTTTACCAACTATAAATGATGGTGAACCAGTATTCTCAAAAACTGTATGATAATAACTTGCCAGCTTGTCAACTTCCAGAACCTTTTCTTTGCTTTTGTAGGCAGCACCATAAATATCAGCCAAAATTGTCAAAACAGAGATTATCTCATCAGACCACTTGCGTTCAGCGAGCATCGCATCAAAACCGAAACAACCAAGCAATGATCCCTGATAGGTAATTGGAACTACCGCAAGAGATCTAATACCTGTACCATAAAAGACTTCCCTGTCTGCAGCTGCTTCCGAGGGCAATTCACTAAGCTTATCTACTTTGATAACTTCAAGCCTGCGCATTTTTTGCATACTCCAAGGCAACATATTGTCATCAACATATTCATTAATATAAAAGCGGCCATCTACCTCCGGACGCAGCCAAGTATTTGTACGAACCATTCGTTGACCATCTTCTGAAAGCCAGCAAATATTGCATCGATCTATACCACAAAGTTTGCCGACTCCTTTAAGTGTCAAATTGATTAAATCATCAATTTTTTCAGGGGTTATCGTTGTAAAATTGTAAAATATATTCAACAGTAACTGCTGGGTTTGCGCATCTATATTGGCCAAAATTTCTATTTTGCTATTACTGAAAGGATATTGAAACCACTCTTCACTTAACTCAGGTTGATGTTTGTAATTACAAAAAACTTTCTCATCATAATCACCATTATTTTCCAAAATAAACCCTCCAATTAGTATTGCTTATCATCCGTTAAGGTAGAGTGCTGCTAACTACAATTAAAACTTTTTCTCTACTAACACTTTTTATCCAAATATTGCAACACAGAACTTTTCGGTAACTACATTCGCCGCATACTGCATAAATCCTGCCATATTTTGCAAATTTGCCCTCAATAGCAGAGAAGGATTTTTTATGGCAGGAACGAACTTCTCCCTTAGAACAAAACTCCTCTGGCTTTAAGGATTAAAGGAGGTTGATCGTATTATGAAGGTAAATGGTGCTATAATTTCTTCCAATATCATCTATAAAGGAGAAGATGAGCAATGACTGTTCTAATGTATGGCCTAATTACAGGCATACTTTTTGGCTTTTTTCTTCAAAAAGGACGTGTCTTACGTTATGATAAACAAATAGGAGCTCTGCTTTTGGAAGATATGACCATAGTAAAATTCATGCTTTCCCATATTGCGGTTGCAATGATTGGTGTTTATTTCCTTCTTGATCTCGGTATGGTTAAATTATCATTGAAACCGACTATTTTAGGTGCTGTTATTATTGGCGGCCTGCTTTTCGGCTTCGGCTGGGGTCTCTTGGGTTATTGTCCTGGCACATCACTGGGTGCTCTTGGCGAGGGTCATACAGACGCTCTCTGGGGTATAGCAGGCATGTTGGTTGGTGCCGCTCTCTATGCAGAAGCTTACCCTTATCTAATAACAACTATACTTAGCTGGGGCAATTACGGCAAAATAACTATCCCACAGGTATTAGGTGTCAACCATTGGTTTGTTATTATTCCCTTTATCCTGTTAGCAGGAGCGTTATTGAACTGGTTTGAAAAAAACGACCTCTGATAACTCCAAAAACGATAATCCCGCATCAATCTTTTTAAGATTGATGCGGGATTTTTTGAGTTTTCGCAAAATAAATACAATTCAAATTAAATAGTAGTATTCCACTCGGCAATAGTGTATACTAATATTCACATTCTATTTTAAAGAGTATATTTTAATTGGTCGTAAGAAGGAAAATAGGAGTGTATATTTGTTAACAGATTATGCTATCATTCTAAAAATGCAGCATCTCCGACTATGGCAAACATATCCATCCCCTAAAAATAAACGCGGTGGTGGAAGCCAAATGTCGTTAAATATATAAAAAAGCATCTTGCTGTGCCTGGCATTTCCGCCTATCAGTAAGAACCAACTAATTTATTATTTTTTGCGGGGGTGTCTCGATGTTAATGTTATTAGGTTTTATCGTTCTAATCGCCTGTCTGGTCATTGGTGTCCGTCGCGGCGGCATAGGCCTGGCAACCGTTTCCGGTATCGGACTGGTATTTTTTATCTTTGTTATGGGTTTAAAACCTGGCAATCCTCCAGTTGCCGTTATGCTGACCATTATGGCAGTAGTTACCTGTTCGGCATTCCTGCAAGCTTCCAAAGGCTTGGATGTTATGCTGAAGTATGCTGAAAAATTCTTACGTAGTAATCCAAAATATATTACGATTTTGGCGCCTATCACTACCTGGACATTAGCTGTTCTGTGTGGCACAGGCCATGTCGTTTATACGATGTTCCCGATTATTTATGATATCGCTATTAAACAGAATATCCGTCCGGAGCGTCCGATGGCTGTATCTTCAGTCGCTTCCCAAATGGGCGTTTGTGCTTCTCCTGCCTCAGTTGCGGTTGTTTCGGCAGTAGCAATACTCGGTGCAAGCCAGCATCCATTCGGCGTTATGCAAATCCTTGCTGTTTCTATCCCGGCTACCTTTTTCGGTGTAATTATTGCTGGTTTGTGGAGTCTTAACAGAGGGGCTGATCTTGACAAGGATGAAGAATTCCAGACAAAAATTGCCGATCCTGAACAAAAGGATTTTGTCTATGGCGACCTGGCTGATCAAAGCTTAGTTAACAAAACATTACCGTCTAAGGCATATACAGCCGCTTTAATATTCCTTTTGGGCATTGGTGTAATAGCCATCTTTGGCAGTTTCCCTCAACTGCTGCCAAAAGTAGCCAACGCTAAAGGTGTTCTGAAACCTTTCTCCATGACACCGACCATTCAGCTTATGATGCTGACTATCGCAGCGATCATTATGATGGTCTGCAACGTGAAAACTTCTGATGTTGCATCCAGTTCCGTCTTCAAGTCGGGCATGACTGCCATTGTTTCCGTTTACGGCGTTGCCTGGATGGCGGACACTTACTTTGGCGCTTACCTGCCGGTTATGAAAAAAACTCTCAGTGACGTAGTTCTTAATTATCCATGGATGTACGCGATAGTTCTTTTCCTGGTCTCCAAATTAATCAATTCTCAGGCGGCTGCCGTCACCGTTATTTTACCGATGGCGCTCAGCGTGGGAGTTGATCCGCTGATAATCGTTGGTTTCATGCCAGCGGCTTATGGTTACTTTGTTCTCCCTACTTATCCTTCAGACCTCGCCTGCATCGGCTTTGACCGTTCGGGTACTACGCATATCGGTAAATTTATCATTAACCACAGCTTCCTTCTGCCCGGTCTCATCGGCGTTGGTTCTGCTTGTTTTGCCGGTTATATGATAGTTCATATGTTGTATTAATTCCAGTAAAAAACCCCTTAGCATCTGCTAAGGGGTTTTTTTATTTAATGAAGAATTTCGTCCAAAGCCCACATAATTAATCCTGCCTCGCGTGCTTCCTCTGACATCACCATATGCTGGTTTTTTACATGCCGCCTTACCCAGCCCCATTTGATGCCGTTCGCCTTGCAGATTTCTTTATAAGGACTGCCGTTTTTCTGCATCCAGTAAACATCCATGAAATCATGGCCGGTCAGCCGATCCGCTATATAAAGCGTAATTATAAAATCTTCCAGTGTCATGTGTGCATTACGTGCACGCTCAAAACTGTAACTTGTGCAATTTTGCACTTTCCTGACTATTTCTTTTCTGTGTTTATCTTGTTCGTATTTTTTATTCTTTTCATGATTATTGTGATTTTGCTGTACTGCATGATTTGACGCTCCCTGTGGTTTTGCTGCAACTGGCGCAGCAGCCAGACCCATCGAAAAACAAACAGCCAGCAACACTCCTACTGCTTTTTTTAATACTTGTTTACGCATATCATAACCTCCTTTGTAACTTTTTGCTGTGTAATTCATTTTACCATAAAGCAAAGAGAAATTTCTGAAATTTGTGTCACTTCATTATCTTTATATTTTGTTTGTTTTCCTTGAACGTAAGGATTTATAATAGAACAATAGTAAAAAGTTCTAAGAAAACGAGGTATTTGCTGTGAAAAATTTTTCCACCAGGAATTTAGCGATAGTCGCAGTATTCTCTGCGCTCGCTGCTATTATCTATTTTTTTGATTTTAGTCTGCCTTTTTTCCCACCTTTCATCAAACTTGATTTTGCCGATTTACCTGCCCTGATAGCCGCTTTTACCTTCGGGCCTGTGACCGGTATTTTAATTCAAGTCGTACGCAACGCCCTGCATCTTTTTGTTTCCAACACAGGCGGCGTAGGAGAAATGGCCAACATCATTATTGGCAGTACTATGGTAGGCACTGCTGGCCTGATCTATCAGCATGATAAAACCAAAGCAGGTGCCTTCAAGGCTCTAGCGGCAGGGACTATTACCATGACGCTAATCGCCATGCCCCTGAATTATTACGTTATTCTGCCGTTATTTTCTTTGTTTATGCCCCTTGATACCATCTTCGCCCTTTCTGCAAAATCCATTCCCGCCATTCACGACAAATTCACGTTTATTCTTTATGTCACACTTCCTTTTAACCTGCTTAAAGGAGCTACAATTTCTTTCTCTTCCTGGCTGCTCTATAAAAAACTGCAACCTGCACTGCACCAGTTACGTTCATAATTAGCGGTTAAAACTTACTGATATTAATCTAAAATAGAAGACAAAAACTTTCTTAAGTAAAGGTGGTATTAACATGGATGCATTCAATTATCATGCACCGACAAAAATTATTTTCGGTAAAAATACGGAAAATAAGATTAGACAATTAGTTAAAAAATCCGGCTGTAAAAAAGTTCTCGTACATTACGGCGGCAGCAGTGCCAAACGTTCTGGCCTTCTAGACCGCGTTTTTGCCTCTTTAACCGAAGCTGGTATTGCCTACGTTGAATTAGGCGGCGTTGTACCTAACCCCCGACTCAGCAAAGTTTATGAAGGAATCAAGCTCTGTCACCAGGAAAAAGTTGACTTTATTCTCGCCATCGGCGGTGGCAGTGTTATTGATAGTGCCAAAGCTATCGGTTACGGGGCGGCTAATGATGGTGATGTCTGGGATTTATACACTGGCGCGCAACAACCGCTCAACGGCTGTCTGCCGATAGGTGCAATTGTGACAATGCCGGCAGCCGGCAGTGAAATGAGTAATGTCTCTGTCATCACCAATGAGGATGGTTGGCTGAAACGCTCTTTGGGTTCAGAAGCCGGTTATTGTCAATTTGCCATCATGAACCCTGAACTGACCTATACTTTGCCTGCTTACCAGACTGCCAGCGGTTCTACTGATATCTTGCTGCACACTATGGAACGTTACTTTGCCAGATGCAAAACCTTGGAAATATCAGATTCCTTAGGCGAAAGTCTGATGCGTTCTGTTATGTACAATGTCAAAGTACTCCTGCAGGAACCTGAAAACTATGAAGCACGCTCTACCATCATGTGGGCCAGCAGCCTTTCCCATAATGGCGTTACTGGTGACCGCACTTACGGCGACTGGGCTTGCCACCAGCTGGAGCACGAATTAGGCGGGATGTTCGATATCGCGCATGGTGCCGGTCTGGCAGCCGTCTGGGGCAGCTGGGCTCGCTATGTTTATCAGACAAATCCTGCCCGCTTTGCCCAATTTGCCGTTAATGTCTTGGATGTTCCTAACCATTTTGACGATCCGTGCCGAACTGCTCTTGACGGCATCGTCGCTATGGAAGACTTCTTCCGCAGCATTGGTATGCCGACGTCACTTCAAGACATGAACATTAATTTAACTGAAACACAAGTCAAGGAACTAGCTTACAAGTGCAGTTTCATGGGCAAGCGGACCATTGGTGCTTTTAAAACACTTGCTATTCCAGATATTGAAGAAATATATCGGATGGCCAAATAAAAAATAAACCCCGGTTCTAATTGAACCGGGGTTTATTTTTTATTTAGTCACTTCAATAATTGCGCCCGTGACCAGACCGCAGGCATTTGCTTCATCTGTATCAATATGATATTCATCGGCGTGCTCTTCGCCGGTTCTTACAGGTACATCGTGAAAGGTCAAGCTTCTTTCGCCGGTAGTTTTAACATTGACCACATCACCATTTTTCAAGCCGTATTCAGCCGCGGTTGCAGGACATAAATGAACATGTCTGGCAGCAATGATAATGCCCTTTTCAAGTTCAATTTCGCCCTTAGGTCCAATAAGCCTTCCACCCGGTGAATTTTCAATGTCGCCGGAAATTCTGATTGGTGGTGTCAGTCCAAGTGTTCTGGCATCAGTCATAGAAAGCTCGATTTGCGTTGCTTTACGCAAAGGGCCAATTACACGCAAATTCATTTTACCCTTTGCTGTCACCAAAGTAACTTGCTCTTCAGCAGCATACTGCCCCGGTTGAGTAATATATTTCTTAGGATGCAGCTCTGCTTCTTCGCCAAACAACTGGGCCATATCACTTGCACTTAAATGCAAATGTCTGGCAGAAACACCTAATATCAATGGAAATTTCATCTGCAAGTCACTCCTTCTCAATTAAGCTATTTAAAATTCTCCAATTCCTGGATTGATGCAACCATATGCAGAAAATATCTATCTCTGCGTTTAAAATAATCCTTACCTGTAATCTCGTAGACTTTTTTTAAACGGTACCGCAAAGTGTTGATATGTATATTCAGTTCTTTAGCGGTATGTTCCAAACTATTTGTCCTCAAAGCACAACCGAGAGTATCCATTAAATTGGATTGATAAATTTTATCATATCTAAGCAAAGGAAACAAGATTTTATCACACAAATAATCATACTCAGGAGTATTACGTGCTCGCAGAATGATACTGAAAGGAGTGCAGCTTTCTGCATAATGAATGCCGTAAATATTCCGTCGTTTAAAGACCTCCAGAGAATGTTCCGCCAAAGCATAATGTTTGCTGATAGCATCAGATGTAACTATTTCAGCATTGACCACAACCAAAGTTTTGTTCGGCAAGGTTTTAATATATTCCGCCAATTTATCTTGAAAGTATGCAAACTCTTTTTGCTGGCACAATAAAACAATGCACTTGTCTTCATCAATAAAGATACTCTCATCAATATTGTTCTTAAGATACTGATATATTTCAGTTGCGTTGGAATGCTTGGAGACCAATACTACCCCGTAATTATTTTGATTGTTGACTCCAAAACGCGCTAATCCTTCAGCAATTTCGTCTGCGTCTATTATTGTTCCGTCCTTGACCTCCTGCCAGAATTTTGCAAGTGCTTTCTTATTGGTTTCATATTGATCCCACATTTTTATCGATATAAAAGAAGCCGCCTGCTGACACATAAGTCTGATTTTTTCTGGGAGATCACCATCACAAACTACTACCAGCATGCCAATCTGTCTACCTCTGGCATAACAATCAAAAATATGCAGATTTTCCACAATGTGACCGGCAGAAGTGTCAACACCTTCGGCTAGCCGGTTCTTTATGATATTGACCCAGTCAGTAAAATCTTGTTTTCTGGTCCCGGGCAGACCGCAAGTACCATAAAGCTTAAATTGATAATTGAGACAAAAACAATTCATCCTAATCTGTTTACCAAAAACATTCAAAAGATTACTGACATCATCCGAACTAAGCGATGCTCGGATCAGTTTTTGGTAATGCTGTTCAACCTCTATCAGCATGTTGGTCTGATAGTTCTGTATTTCCTGATTGATCGTCGCTACTAATTCACGGAATTTAACTTCTTTTCTAACCTCGAAAACCGGTAATCTGTATTTATCGGCGATAGCAAGAATGCTATCAGGAATCTTATCGATAAACCTATGCGTCTTAATACCTACAGCTGACACCCTTTGTGCCAACCTTTCAAAAGCATAGTCCTGAAGCTCAGGATTCTTACTAAAGGCATAGAAGGTTGTTAAAACAAACTCTCCGCCTGTAACCCATTCATAGAGGTCAGGTCCCTCCATAATTGTAACATGCGTTATCTGGTAATCAAGGTTGGCATTTTTATTAGCAAGACGGAGCTTATTTCTAAAATTTTCAATCTCCATCAATGCGTTAAGGGTTACCCTGTCCTGTGCCATGCAAAGCCTCCATACAATTAATACTACTTTAAATTATAGCACATAGCAGTTTTGTTAAGCTAATCATAAAGTTACTACATTGGCACAGAGTCTGGCAGTTTCCTCCGCGATTACTATTTCTTCATTGGTCGGAATGACTAGCAATTTGACTGCATCACTTTGTTCTCCTATTTCACGAATACCATCGCGCAGATTATTTTTTTCTGTGTCCAAATGTGCGCCTAAAAATTCCAAACCGCTGCAAATACTCTTCCTTATCAATGGCGAGTTTTCTCCGAGACCGGCTGTAAAGATGACTGCGTCTACTCCACCCATTGCCACAGCGTAAGAACCTATATATTTTTTAACACGATATGAAAAGATGTCCATGGCCAGCTGAGCTCGCTCATCCCCGCACTCTGCTGCCTTTTCTAAGTCACGGAAATCACTTGAAAGACCTGATATCCCCAGCACACCAGCCTTGTTATTCAGATACTGATATACTTGCTTGCCAGTCATGTCTTCCCTATCCATGATAAAGGGTATAATTGCCGGATCTACTTCTCCGCACCTCGTTCCCATTACCAGGCCCTCCAGCGGTGTAAATCCCATACTGGTATCTATGGATTTGCCTCCCTTCACAGCTGCTATACTGGCGCCATTACCGAGATGACAACTTATAAGGCGCAAATTTTCCAAACTTTTGCCCAAATATTTTGCAGCCGCTTCTGTTACATATTGATGGGAAATGCCATGAAAACCATATTTTCTAAGGCCATATTTGATGTAGAGCTCATATGGCAAACCGTATAAGTAAGCCTTTGCCGGCATCCTTTGGTGAAAAGCTGTATCAAAAACAGCAACATGAGGAACACTGGGCATTAATCCCATACAGGCTGTTATACCTGCTAAGTTAGTAGGATTATGCAATGGCGCCATCGGAATACACTTCTTGATATCGTCTATGACATTTTTGGTGATGATTGTCGCTTCCTGAAAGGCTTCACCACCATGTACTACCCGATGTCCAAAAGCACTGATTTCTGTCAGGTCTTTAATCACACCAATTTTATTATCGACCAGCGCCTTTAAAATCAGCTGAATACCCTCTGAATGATTATAAGCAGGTTTTTTCAGCTCTACAGCATAGTCATAAACAGAATAATGTTTCAGGAAACTTCCGTCCATGCCTATCCTTTCCAAAGTACCTCTTGCCAAGACCTTCTTGCTTTCATTTTCAATCAGTTGATATTTAATAGATGAACTGCCGCAATTCAAAACAAATATTTTCACTTATGTCACCACTTTTCCCTAGACTTGCTCTCTCTTGCCCTTCAAATAAATTATATAGATTGACTGAATTATTGCATATGTATAAATCTACAAAAGAACTCAATCCGTTTTTGCACCTATGAACAAATTCCTCGCAAAAAAATGGGCTCGTTTAGCAATCGAGCCCATTTACCTGGAATTTATCAAAGTTAATATCATCCAAGTGTTATTGCAATACAATAATTACTAGTTTAATATTGTTCATTTTATTTTTAGAAGAAACTTAGGGCTACGAATGTTGTGCAAATTATAAGTCCGGAAACCACTGTCCAGATTACGCAGTAACCCATGATATCCCTAGCACCAAGACCGGCAACACCCAAGAGCGGCAGTGCCCAGAATGGTTGGATTTGGTTGGTCCAGCCGTCGCCCCAAGCAAAAGCCATAATAGTCTGCGGTATATCAGCTCCCAAACTTTGGGCAGCCTGCATCATGATTGGTCCTTGAATGGCCCATTGTCCACCACCGGAAGGAATGAAAATGTTTGCCAAGCCAGCTGACAGGAAGGTAAAGAGCGGGAAAGTGTGCGGAGTGGAAATACTAACAAAAGCATTCGAAAGCACCTGAATCATACCTGATCCTATAATCATGCCGGAAATACCTGCATAAAGCGGAAACTGCATAATAATTCCGCGGCTTGCACCTACGCCTTGAGCTACCGCATCAAGATAAGCATGAGGATTCTTATGCAAGAATAGCCCTGCTGTAAGGAAAATCAGAATAACAAGATTGAGGTTAAGATTAAATCCAATTTTGGAAAAGTTTAGTGCCAAATAGCTGAGAGGAAGTAACCCAAATAAAACATTAATCAAATAAGAATGCTCTAATTTTTCAGCCGGTGTTAAATCCGTCTTTTCTTTCTCAACTGCCTTTGGTACCTCTTTGTCAACAAATTCAACAATTTCGCCTTCTGGCATTTTCATATGTAAATATACTAAAAACAATGCCGAGGCAATACATACAGTTAAGATAATGTTCCAATTAGCATAAAGTGTTTCAGTTACCGGAACGATTGGCATGCCAAGCTTAGTCATAAAATTACCCGGTGTGGCAGATACCAAAGGTATTGAAGATGATGGCCCGCGCACAATTTCGCCGCCATAAGCTGCTGCTACTAGCAAAGGAAAATGCAGCCCCTTAACTTTTCGGCCCATTTCTTTTGCTAAAAATGCTCCAATAACTAAACCAAACCCCCAGTTAAGATAACAAGAAATGAGAGAAACCAGTGCAGTCAGACCCAAAGCTTGTTTTGGGCTCTTGGGAATATTTGTTACTTTGTCTAAAATATTTTTTGCTACCGGAGTCAAAGCCAGGACATATCCAGTCAAAAGTACTAAAACCATCTGCATGCCAAACTTGAACAAAGATGAATATCCGTTACCCCAATAATTCACCATTTGTGCAGGGGACTTTCCTGTGATAAATATACCTGATAAGAAAGTTACAAAAGTAAGGAAGATTGCTAAAAGAAATGCTCCAGGAAGATACTTCTGAACAACTTTTAAACAAATACGGGTAATTGTATCCATTATTATCGCCTCCTAATTTTTTAGACCCTTAGACTAACTCTACAATCGTACTAGTTCCTAAGCCACCGGCTATACACAAAGTAGCCAACCCATAACGTACGTTTCGGCGTTTCATTTCATGTACTAATGTTACCAATATTCTGGCTCCGGAACAACCAATCGGATGTCCTAAAGCTATAGCACCGCCATTGACATTGACTATTTCCTTGTTAAGGCCTAATTCTTGAATGACACCTAGCGACTGTGCCGCAAAGGCTTCATTCAGTTCGATAAGACCGATGTCTTTCACTGTTAAACCTGCCCTTTTTAAAGCCAACTGGGTAGCAGGTACAGGACCCATACCCATATATGCAGGAGAAACACCCGCTGCGGCCTGTGAAATTATTCTTGCCATCGGTTTCAAACCTAGTTTTTGGGCTTTTTCTTCTTCGGCCAGCAAAAGAAGTGCCGCCCCGTCGTTTCTGCCTGACGCATTGCCTGCCGTAACCGTACCGTCTTTCTTGAATACTGCTTTTAATTTGGCCAATTCTTCTATAGATGTAAGTCTTGGGTGTTCATCTATTTCGAATAAAGTCGTTTGTTTTTTTGTTTTTATAGGAACCGGAATAATTTCATCTTTAAAAGTGCCGTTCTGAATTGCTTTATTGGTTTTTACCTGGCTCTCACAAGCAAATTCGTCCTGTTTGTCTCTGGCAATATTATATTTTTCGGCAATATTTTCAGCTGTCATACCCATAGTCAAAGAACCATATTGATCTATTGGCTGCGAACGCGGCTGACTTTCAGTATTAGGGTCAAGTATAATCCCATTGCCAACGGAATAGCCTCTGCGTGCTTTGCGCAAATAGTATTGTGCATTGCTCATGCTCTCAACACCGCCGGCAAGGCCTAAATCAGCATAACCACACATCATTTCCTGCGTTACATTGTGCACAGCCTGCATCCCTGAGCCGCATTGCCTATGGACAGTGTATGCCGGAATTTCTACCGGTAGTTTCGCTATCAGAGACGCAATCCTGGCGATATTTGGCTGATCTGAACTTTGTTTAGCGTGTCCAAATACAATTGAATTTAACTCGTCGACATTAATACCCGTCCTTTGCACTATTTCCTGTATGAGTAATGCCGCCATATCTTCCGGTTCGATATCTTTCATGGCTCCGTTAAGTTTGCCAATCGGTGTTCTGATCGCGTCGATAATTACAACTTGTTTCATCTAATCAGCCTCCCAAGCTTTGACATCATCAGCAACTCTGTATTTAGCTGAAGTCATAGCTTTAATGTCCTCTAAAGTTACATCAGATGCATGTTCTGTCAATATCATTTCCTTGTTGGTGAATTTGAATACTGCGAACTCTGTCACCAATGTGTTAACTACTTCCAAGCCAGTAATGGGAACGGTACAATTCTCTACAAGTTTATGTTTGCCATTGTTGGCAACGTGCTGCGTAGCAACGATAACATTCTTGACTCCTACAACCAAGTCCATTGCTCCGCCTGGTCCTAAAACGCCTTTGCCCGGCAATGCCCAGTTTGCCAAATCACCACGTTCGCTGACCTGTATTGCACCAATAACAGTCGCATCCATCCGTCCGCTCCTGATCATGGCAAAAGAAGTAGCACTGTCAAAATAGCAACAGCCGGGAGTTTCCGTAATGGGCTGCCTGCTGGCATTAATAAGGTTAGGTACAACATCAGCCTCTGTTTTCGGAGCCGGACCAACACCTAGCATACCATTTTCTGTCTGGATGTAGAGGCTTTTGGAAGGCGAAAGATAATTCACCGCTTGAGTAGGAATACCGACGCCCAAATTGACAAAGCCACCATCCGGCAATAACTCTGCAACCTTTTTTGCAATACGTGTTCTTATTTCAGTATCTGTCAATTTTCTCAATTTTATTCGCCCCTTCCTACGGGAACAATAACGTCCACATAAATAAACGGCGTCACGATTTCTTCCGGTGACAACTCTCCCGGTTCTACAATCTCATCTACCTCGACAATGGTAAATTTGGCAGCAGTAGCCATAACCGGATTAAAATTTCGAGCTGTCCTTTCATAAACCAGATTACCTAAACCGTCCGCTTTTTTGGCGCGCAAAATTGCGAAATCGCTTTTGATAGGCTCGACAAAAACATATTTGTGTCCATTGATTTCTTTGGTTTCCGCTCCTTCCGTGACTTCACTGCCAAGACCAACACGCGTATAAAACCCGCCTATACCACAGCCGCCGGCTCTAATACTCTCAGCAAATGTCCCCTGCGGTATCATCTTCAAGTTAAGTTTCCCCTCAAAATAAAGTTCTGCTGCTTCCGTGTTGTACGTAAAATATGAGCCTATAGCTTGTTTGATTTGTCTGTTTCTGACTAATTTACCCAACCCGACATTGGGCGTGCCTAAATCATTAGCAATAATTGTCAAATCCTTAAGTTCTGTATCCGCAATGAGATCAATCATCTTTTTGGGATTGCCTATATTGCCAAAGCCGCCAATCATAATTGAGCTGTCAGAACTTATTAATTTGACTGCTTCTTCAGGACTCAATATTTGGGCCACACCAACCACCTCCTCTTTTTTCTCTTTGACATGTTTATTATATTAATCGTCCTGTAGTTTTTATATGTAGGAACCTACAAAAGTAATTCCTTTTCTTACTAATTTCAGACAAATAAGTTAACCTTTCATGTGTAAATTCATTAGAGGCAAACCTGCATCATTCACGCTCACATAGTCTCCTTAGATTCTGATATATGGCCATACATCTACTTCTTTTGTCCTTGCTGACAGTGTTGCCTTACAGACAACAAATAGGCATATGTACAGATTTCGTACATATGCCTATGACTAGCAAAAACAATATAATTAAAATTTTGCGTATATTTTGCCAAACAGTATTACTTGTTGTTAACGAATAGTTGTAGGAATCCTACTGCTGCAGGGAACCTTGACCTGACATTTTCCGCAGCCATATCTCGGTTGATATTTTTCTCTTATCTTATCCAGAAAAGACGAACATATTAAATGTTTTTTACCATATTCTTTACTAATAGCATTAACCGGACATTGCCTGATACAAGCTCCGCATTTGCTGCAGTATTCATATAGGTCCTTATATTCTCTCTCAGTCGCAGACAACTGCAAATCCGTAACAAGACTGCCAATACGCCCTGCCATGCCTTTTTTCGTGATCAAGCCTTTGGAAAGACCGAATGTTCCCAAGCCACAGGCAAACCCTACATGTCTTTCTGACCAATTGCTGGTAAAAGATAATGTTGATTCACCATCAGGTGCTGCTTTAGATTGAAATCGCTCATCCAAAGTCGGTATTATGCTAACATAGCCAGCTTTTTTCAATTCGTCCTGCAAATAAAAAGCGACTTTGCACAAGAAATTATGTCCTTCGATACGTGCGTGCAGCCACTCGTTAGAAGGCCACACCTTATCAGCACCATTACTGATTTTAACTTGTTCGCTAAAAGGTAAAAAGAAAGAAATTACTGTTTTCGCTGACGGCAGCCATTCACTTGGTGTTAAAAAGTGCTCACCAATTCCGTCAGGACTTTTAAATAAAGAAAAGTATTCATCATCAGCAGACCCAAAAGCAAAAAGGGGATCTTCGTAAATTTTAGTGCCGATAACATCTTCAGAAAGTGCATATTCCTTTTGGATATAGTTTTCCGGCGATTTTCTTACAAAATCAGTAACTGCTTCAATCAAATATTCCTTGTGCATATAATTCCCTCTCTTTAACGGTAAGAAATTTGTGTGCTATATAATTTACGACCATCTTACATTTTTGTTTTTATCTTTGTCAAGAATAATTATTATTGGCATTTATTGCTTCTGACGGTATATAATAGAGCTGTCATATAAAATCGTGATATTTTACTAGTATTAAGGAGTACAGTTTATGCTGACCATGAATTTTACCGAAGATACCAAAAGTCATTTGCCTTTATACAGGCAGTTGGCAGAACACTTCAAAAAAGAAATCCGCTTGAATCACTTAGTAGGTGGGGCCAAGTTGCCTTCTATTCGTAAGCTTGCCGCCGCACTTAGTCTCAGCAGGACAACAGTAGAAACGGCCTATGGCTTGCTTTCAGCAGAAGGTTATATCATAAGTCAGCCTAAACGGGGCTACCGTGCTGTTAGTTTGGCCGAGCTGCCGCCTGCCATTCATGAAATACCACAAAAACAAGCACCAAATCAAGAAATTTTATACAACTTCGCCAATAATTACATTGATATCCGAACCTTCAGCGCAGCTCTTTGGCGACGATGCCTTAATAATACCCTGAAGGAACCCCAAAATATCGCCTCCTACGGACAGGCTCAAGGCGAAGGCAAACTACGAGAAGTACTCGCCAGATACAGCTATGAAGCCCGCGGTGTAATAGCTACAGCTGAACAGATAGTCATTGGGGCCGGTGTACAAAGTCTTTTGGAAATATTAATCGGCATCCTGCAGCCTGAATTCAGCAGTGTAGCTCTGGAATCTCCCGGCTTTCCTCAGGCTGAACGCATTTTCAAAGACCACCACTGGCAAGTAGAAAATTATACTGTTGAAAAATTACACGACCAATTACCGCCTCTTCTGCTGGTAAGTCCATCTAATCCTTATAAAGGCAGCTCACTTACTGCGGAAGAGCGCTTGTCTCTCTTACACTGGATCAAACAAACAGGTGGTTTGATCATCGAAGACGACTATAATGGAGAATTCCGCTATTTTTCACGGCCAGTAGGCGCTTTACAGGGATTGGCTGGCGGTGAAAACATCATTTATTTCGGATCATTTTCAAGGTTGTTAATGCCATCACTGCGTATCAGCTATATGGTTTTACCACCGCACTTGCTGTCACGCTACAATGCCTGCGCCCATCTTTATAATCAAACGTCTTCGACTATTGAACAGCTTGCCTTGGCTGAATTCATTAGCGGCGGTCATTTAAGGCAGCATGTTCGCCGGCTGCGAAAGCTTTATTCCTTAAAAAATACCCTGTTGCGTGAAGCCTTAACGGAAATCTTCGGTAAACGCATCGAGGTACGTTCCTATGCTTCCGGTCTTCATATCCGTCTGGTAGTGCGGACTCAAAGTACTTCCACTGAATTAACGGCCAAGGCTCTGGACTGCGGCGTTCAGATAATACCTGTCTTGCAGACAAATGCACAGGAAAACCCTGAAATTCTGCTTTCTTTTGCCGGCATTAACGAAGATCACATCCGCCCTGCGTTATTGCTCCTTAAAAAAGCTTGGTTCGGCTAAAACTAAAATAGCATCAAAACAAATGCACTATTAACACAAAGAGCTTTAGCACTATTTTTAGTGCTAAAGCTCTTTTTCAATACTTACGAAAACTTATTTAGCTGTTAACCCGCCGTCAACGGCGACAATAGAACCTGTCATATAACTATTGAACGGTGAAGCCAAGGAACAAATAACGTGTGCAATTTCGTCCGGCTGTCCAATTCTTCCTATAGGGTAGGGTTCTGCCATTTCTTCGAGAGTGTAATCGCCTGCTGCTAACTGTTTTTCTACCAGTGGCGTTGCCACATCACCCGGGCAAACGCAATTCACACGAATACGCGGAGCATAGTCAAGTGCCAAGGCTCTGGTAAGCGCAACTACGGCGCCCTTGGAGGCACAATAAACAGGACAGCCGTAGTTGCCTTCCAAGCCAGCATCGGAAGCGATATTGATAATTGTAGCACCATGTTCCGTCATTAACGGCAACATAACCTGACAGAGAAATAAAGTACCCTTAACATTAATATCCATGATTTCCTGATACTCTTCTTCTGTTACCAGTTCCAGCCACTGCTCACGGTAAACACCGGCAGAATTAATCAGCACATCTACTCTGCCTGCCATACTCCTTACGGCCTCTGCCGCCGACTGACAGCCAGCAACAGTACTCACATCCGCCTGGACAAATTTTACCATCTCAGGATCGGCATCCAGCATCCCCAAAGCCGACAATCCCTTTTCCTCACTGCGTCCTATAAGGAAAACACTGGCTCCATCAGCTGCAAGCAAACGCGCTGTTGCCAGTCCAATCCCGGAAGTTCCTCCGCTGATAACGACAATTTTATCTTTTAAACCATAGTTCATTGAATCCACCTCATTCTTATACTTTCTTCACCAGTATCCGCACCTTTAAAAACCACAACTGCCTGAAAACCCTGGCGTAAATAGAAATGCACAGCTTTTTCGTTGCGAGCATAAACATCCAATTCCAAGAAACTGAATAAGCGTTTAGCTTGTTCCATCAGTGCATAACCTACGCCCTTATCCTGAGCACCGCAATCTACAAATAAACCACCAATCTGATTTTCTTTGACAAAGCTTAAAAACCCTAAAGTTTTACCAGCATCTTCGTATACGTAGGTAATACTTTTAGGCAGATATTCTTTTTGTACTAATGGCAATTTCTCCTGCCAAAAAGCTGCCGATACAAAATCATGGGCAATTAATGAAGTATTCAGCCACAAAGCAGCTAATGCGTCGATATCCTCTTTCTTCATTAACCTTATCAATTTTTTCACCTCTGTTTGCTTACTAAATTCGCTAAAATATCTATTTATCCTGCCATATACCAAGGGAGCAGCTTCACCAAGCGAAGCTGCTCCCTTAATTTTTATTCAATAATTTTTTCACTTAACGGTAATGTCATGGTAACTACAGTAGCCACATCAGGTTCACTGGTCATACTGACCTTGATATCATGACGCTCTGCTATTTCTTTCGCAATAGCGAGGCCAAGTCCTGTGCCGCTCTTATTGGTTTCAACCCTTGTCTTATAAAAACGTTCAAAGACATGAGGCAAATCTTTCGCTGGTATGCCGCAGCCATGGTCCACAACTTTTAAAACATTACCGGCAAGCAATACTTCTACCGTGCTGCCGAGTGGGGAAAACTTGATTGCATTATCAAGAAAAATCATCAACATCTGACGCAGTCTGCCATAATCTCCATTAAAAGGATAAATATTGACGTCAGTCCTGACATCTACGGTAATAGCCTTTCTCTGGCCAATATGCTGACTGCTGCGCACCACATCCTGCACAACATCACAGAGGTTGAGAGGAGTTTTCTCTATCTGGAAATTGTGGTTCTGCAGACGAGAAAGATCTAATAAATCATTGATAAGACGCTGCAGGAAGATACTTTCGGAAAGCATCTGACGGTGATATTCCTCAATCTGTTCAGGTGTATCAACTACCTTGTCACAGATTGCCTCTAACGAGCCACGGATAACAGTAACCGGCGTGCGCAATTCGTGGGAAATATTCGCAATAAAGTCTTTGCGCAATTGGTCTAACTTAGCACTTTCCTGACTGGCAATCTCCAGCCGTTCACCCAAAATATCCAAAGCTTTGCCAAGCTCGCCGATTTCATCATTCTGCTGGACGCCGCTTCTTACTCCATAATCACCTTCAGCCATTTCTTCAGCTGTTTTTTTCATCATATTCAGCGGTTTAGTGAATTTCAAGGAGAACAAAAGGCTGAAAACGGAAGCCAAAAGCAAGGCAATAGCAACACTGACCAATAAAATTTTCATGCCTTGGCCAGCAGCTTCTTCCATACCTGATAAAGGAGAATGCAAGAGGACAACGCCGACTATTTCATTGTTTTTGTCCTGAATTGGTACACCCACAGACAACATCGGCATATCTAACAAAGGACTGAATCCTTGACTAAAAACAGTTTTCCCCTGGAAAGCCTCTTCTACAACTTTGTCTGCATCTGGCGGCAAGTCTTTGTAGGTAATACGTCGCATCGCCATGCCCGGTCCACCACGAACTTCCAGTGTGTGATCACGATCAACTACCCAAACATCGTCAGCCGCTGAGCTACTGAGAAAACACAGCAAAGAACCATAACTGGCAAAAGGACCAGGCATATGCTCCGGTTTCTTATCTTCTCTTTGCTTATTGCCAGCCTGTCTTTTTTCCATCTTGTTCTGCCAAACCAGCATTTGTTCGCGTGTCTCTACCAAGGCCTGGGCAATCTTCACTGCCCGCTGTTGTAGTTCTTCACGTTTCAACGTTTCTGTATGCTGCCAAAAAAGTACCCGAAAACTGCTGCCAACTACAAGAGCAAAGATTAAAAGAGCCGCCGCAAAATAAAAGGTCAGCTTTAACGCAATCTTGTTCTTCATTTCAACTCTCCTCAAAGCGGTAACCTACACCCCAGATAGTCTTGATTTCCCATTTTGCGTGTGGCACTGTTTCCAATTTCGCACGCAGCCTTTTGATATGAGAATCCACTGTGCGGCTATCACCGAAATAATCATAACCCCAAATACTATCGAGTAAATTCTCCCTTGTAAATACTTTATTCTTATTTTTTGCCAAAGTCCAGAGGAGTTCTACTTCCTTCTTGGTCAGACCCATTTTCTGGCCGTCTACTGTAACGTTATATTCGTCTAAATCAATAACAAGATTATCGATAGTAAAATTATTCTTCGTTTGCTTCCCTATCTGCATGCGCCTTAAGGTAGCCCTTACCCTCGCCATAACCTCCCCGGCAGAAAAAGGTTTTACTATATAGTCATCAGCACCAATATCAAGGCCCATGATTTTTTCGAAATCCTCGCCGCGCGCTGTAACCATAATGATTGGCACCATGGAAGTCTGACGTATTTCCCTGCAAACTTCAAAACCATCTTTTTTGGGCATCATAACATCCAGTAAGATTATTTGTATTTCTGCATTGTATTTATTGAATTTTGCGATAGCGTCTTCGCCGTCTAAAGCTACTAGGGGCTCAAACCCTTCTTTTTGAGCATAGTTGGACAAGATGGAAGTAATTTGTTCATTATCATCTGCAATCAGAATTTTTGCCACTTCGGCCACCACCTTTCTCTCCTTTTATTATACTGAGTTTTATGTCTTTTTTATGGCTATTTTACAAAAAAATAGCAAAAATTTGCTCGAAAAAAAACATTATTTTGCCACACATCAACTTTATACTGAACTCAAAGCTAAACAAACAGCTACATAAAAAACTAATAGGTCAAAAATAAAGGAGAGATTTATATGAAAAAAATGAAATCAGCTCTGCTCATGGGAACTTTGATTGCAGCTCTTGGCGCTTCTACTGTTTTTGCAGCGACTTCGTCCAGCACAAGCGACTACGATCAAAACCCGCACAAAATGCGTGATTTAGTTCAGCAGTCAATCCAAGAAAGAAATGCCGGCAACAACACTCCTGGCAAAATTAAATTCTCTAATCAAAACAAACAACAAAAACAAGGCCTTGGTGCTGGTGGCTGTTCTGAACCAGGACAACACCAGAAATATATGCATAAAGGCCCCGGCGGTCAGCACATGGGACCTGGCGGTCCCGGACAGCCTTGCGATGCCGCCGGCATGCATAAAGGTCCCGGCATGGTGCGAGAAGAAAATGCCAAAATACTCGCTGACCTGACCGGTCGCGATGTCGAAAGCATTAAAGATGAAGCACGTACCAATCACAAACCAATGCGTGAAATTGCCAAGGAAGCTGGCGTTTATGACCAATTCATGGCTAAACACCTCGAATTAGCTAAAGATCATCTGGATAAAGCTGTCGCTGACGGCAGAATGTCCCAGGATCAGGCAGATAAAATACTGCAAAACATCAAAGATGGCAAACAATTCAGACCAATGGGTGCACCTGGTATGCATAAAGGTCCTGGCATGATGCGGGAAGAAAATGCCAAAATACTCGCTGACCTGACCGGCCGCGATGTCGAAAGCATTAAAGAAGAAGCACGCACCAATCACAAACCAATGCGTGAAATTGCCAAAGAAGCTGGTGTTTATGACCAATTCATGGCTAAACACCTTGAATTAGCTAAAGAGCATCTGGATAAAGCTGTCACTGACGGCAGAATGTCGCAGGAGCAAGCAGATAAAATATTCCAGAACATCAAAGAAGGTAAGCACCTAGGACCGAAAGCTGGTACACACAAACACATGATGCAAGGTCCGCGTGATGGCAGCTGCCAGAATGATGACTGATAATAAATAAAAAGCAACAAAACAGCCCTTCCTTTGGAAGGGCTGTTTTACATTGCAAAAAAAGTCAAAAATCACTGGTAGTAGGTGCCGCTTTCTGCGGATTAATCTTATTCATGAGCTCGCTATTAACATAGTCAATTGTTAGATTAAACGGTTTTTTCTTTTCAGGTGCCATCGCTTTATTATTCTCATACCCCAGTTTGCGAATATAAAGATCTATGCGGTTGTTATCAATGAACGACCAACTGATTACGGTACCGATTCCGGTACCTTTCTCACTGTTAGGTTGACCGTATTTGCTAATCAGATTTTTCTTCGTTTCTTCAAATTTACTCATGATTTCCTGTTCAGAATTAAAAAAGCTGGCTCGGCCACCCGCAAGTTGGTCTTGATAAAACCAAACAATCAATTCCGCTGTTTCATTATTAAATTTACCATGTACAGAATAATAGCGTCCTTTTTGCGGACTTGGCAATTGCGCGCCATAACCATAAAATTTGCCAAAGAGTGGTACGGATACATACTCTGTTCCCTGTCTCTTATTAAGAGTATCTTCCACGACCTTACGTTCAGATTTCCAAGGCATAGACAAAAATCCTGCCAAAATTCGGTGCGCAGCTGGGTCATCGGCATGAAATCCATTGATCCATTCTCCCTGGTAAACTATAGTACCGTTCTTATCTCTTTCAATACCATAGCCATGGGGTTTATCCATCTTAAAATAACCATCATAGCTGGAACCATCAGCTGCCGTAAAAATACCCTTGCCGTTGGCCAAATTATGATAGAACTCTCCTTCATATTTTCTGCCATCAGCACGAATTACTGATCCGCTCTGCGGCTCGCCTTCAACAAAAACAATATCCAGCCGATCGCCATTCGTAAATTTCAAAGTTCCTCTGCCTTGCAAGAGCCCTTGTTTCATCGTCATCTTGCCTTCGGCTTCATATTTTGTTTTGTCTTCATACTCAATAGAATATTTTATAATACCTTCACCATCGGCAAAGCCATTAAGTGATGGTCCGTCCCAAGATGCTTCGAATTTTTCATATGGGTCATAAACGGGCAAACTAAAACTGCACTTACCTTCTTTAAATTTTACCAATTCAGCAGATGCCAGTGGCGAAAAGATTATGAAAACAGAAAAAAGCACAGCGAGCAATGGCACAAAACATTTTGTCACTCTCATTGGAGTCACACCCCTTCACCAATATAATTAAGGCAGTATTACTTCTTAAGCAAAATATTATACTATTCAGAAATATCAATTCTATGATATTGAAAATATTCCTGCTATATTCTTGCAGGAATTTAAAAAAATAGCAGCGGCCTGAATATATTTTAGTATTCGGGCCGCTGCTATGAACAAATTAATTATTAAACATCTATTTTTTCTTATTAAACCTTTCATCGTTGTGAAAGTAATCAATCAAAAATTTTTTCAGTAAAATAACCGCATTGGAAGGATATTTATTTTTTTTCAAAAAAACGTTTACATATCTGACACAAGGCGGATTATCAATTGATTTCTTCACTATACAATCAGAATGGATAGCGTCATAGACAAATTGCGGAACAAAAGCTACACCAAGGCCTAAAGAAGAAATTTCCCGAAACATAGTATTAGTTTCGCTCTTAATTGCCAGTTCTGGCTCAAATCCGGCTTTATTGCAATAAAATTTGGTAATATTATTGACACTGCTGTCATCAAACATACCTATGAATTTATCGTCCGCGAATTCTTGCAGTTCTACTTTCTCCTTGGCAGCCATACGATGAGCTTTAGGCAGGACAAGGTAGACTTCTTCTTCCAGCAGATTGTAATAATCCTGCGCTGATAGTTTCTCCAATGAAGCATCAATACAAATATCCCAATCATTAGCGTCACCATGCTGCAAGATTTCAAGGTTTATTCCAGGATGCCTTTGTTTGAATTTAGCAACTATGTCCGGTAGATAGAATGCGAGCACTTTCATCAAAATTCTTACTTTGCCTGTCTCCGTGCTGTTTTTGATATCCGAAAGTTCAAGTTTTGCATTATCCATTGCTGTCAAAGCAGTATTCGTATAGCTTAGCAAAATTTTGCCATTCTGGTTTAAAACTATATTTTTGCCGCGGCGGTCAAACAGCTGCAGTGCAAATTCTGTCTCCAGATTCTTAACAATCTTACTGATAGCAGGTTGCCCTATATGAAGAATTTCTCCTGCCTTTACCATATTCTGGCATTCTGCCACAACTTTAAAACAGCGTAAATGTCCAAAATCCAACGCATACCATCCTCCCTGATACTGCGAGAACGCTTATTAGCATTAACCACTTATTATAAATCTCAGAACACTAACAAACGGCCACAATAATTCCATGAACATATTGAAAAACATACTAAAATAAAAATAGCTGCAGGAATATTTTCCTGCAGCTTCTTTGCTGAATCATTATTAATCTATCTTGCCGTTATTATATTGTTTCAGTACATCTTTGTCAAGAGGTTTTTCATCAGACAATTATTCCAAAACAATATTCAGGAACAATAGACAAAAAAAATGGTGATCCACCCGCGACTCGAACGCGGGACACCCTGATTAAAAGTCAGGTGCTCTACCGACTGAGCTAGTGGATCACATCAGTTGTTCCTTAAGGAACAACATTAATAGTTTACTGATATTCAAAGGGTTTGTCAAGATATTTTTCAACAAACCCTTGAATGAATTAAAATATAACATTCCATTTTGGCAAAAGCAAGGTTTATAGCAGCTCTTTCAAAACGATAGTTTGCTGACGACCAGCGCCAACAGAAACGATGCCAAGTTCAACACCAGTTACTTCACTAAGACGTTCCAAGTATTTACGGGCATTAAGCGGCAATTCGTCGTATTTGCGAATGCCAGAAATATCGGTCAGCCAACCGTCAAACTCTTCATAAATCGGTTCAACTTTGGCAAGTACCTTCAAACTGGCAGGAATATGTTTAATCTCTTTACCTTCATATTTGTAGGCAACACACATTTTAATTTTCGGCATATTGTCAAGAATATCGAGACGTGTAATCGCAAGGTAATCCAAACTATTCAACCTTGCGGCCGTTCTGACCATAACAGCGTCAAGCCAGCCACAGCGACGTGGGCGACCAGTAACAGTACCGTATTCATGACCTGTTTCACGTAATTTGCTGCCCGGGCCATCAGTATCAATCAGCTCTGTTACGAACGGACCTTCGCCAACGCGGGTAGTATAAGCTTTGACTACGCCGACAACATGATCAATAGCACGAGGGCCAACACCACTGCCTGTTGCAGCATTACCGGCAGTAGGATTAGAACTTGTTACATACGGATATGTGCCATGGTCTATATCAAGAAAAGTAGCTTGTGCGCCTTCAAACAAGACTGATTTACCACTTTGGAAAACTTCATCAAGTGCAGCACCTGTATCAGTTACATAAGGACGTAATTCATCAGCGTAAGCTGTGAATTCCTGCAGCATTTGATCATAGTTAAACGGTTCACCGCCATAAATTTTGGTGATAATAGCATTTTTGGCTTCCAGTTGAATTTTTAGCTTTTCTGCAAAAATTTCCGGATCAATTAAATCACACATACGGATGCCGGTACGAGCTACCTTATCCATGTAGCAAGGACCAATGCCGCCTTTAGTAGTGCCTATCTTGTTAATGCCAAGAGCAGCTTCCTGCAGTTCATCCAGACGTGCATGATAAGGTAGCACGACATGTGCCCTGTCGGAAATAAGAATACCGCTGATATCTACGCCCTGAGCTTTAATATCATGAATTTCTTTCAAAACAACACTAGGATTAATAACTACACCATTACCCAAAAAACAAGTTTTGCCATGATAAAGTATGCCTGAAGGCAATAAGCGTAATTTATATGCAACATTATCTACTACAACAGTATGTCCGGCATTGGAACCACCGGAATAACGTACAACAACTTCGGCCTTTTGTGCCAGATAATCGACGATCTTGCCTTTACCTTCATCGCCCCACTGGGAGCCGATTACTACAACTGATGGCATAAGAGTTCCTCCTTAGAGACCAAATCTGGCCATTATCAAATCAATATTTTTAAGCATAGGCTTAGGATCAAAGCAGGCTTCAATTTCTTCAACAGTAAGATGTGTTTTAATGTCTTCATCCATTTCAACATTGGTTTTGAAATCTGCGCCTTCGAGCCAACGAGCCATAGCATTGCGTTGAACCCATTTATATGCGTCTTCTCGTTTAACACCTTTACCCACAAGCGCAGTCAAAAGGTTCTGGCTGAAAATCAAACCGCCGGTTTTATTCATATTAGCAAGCATAGCGTCAGGGTAAACAAGAAGCTTGTCAATGATATTAGTAAACTTGCGGAGCATATGGTCAAGCGCAATAGTGCTATCCGGCAGAATTACACGTTCCACGGAAGAATGGGAAATATCGCGTTCATGCCAAAGAGCAACATTCTCCATAGCAGCCACGGCATTACCACGCAATAAACGTGCCAAGCCGGAAACTTTTTCGCAGGTAATCGGATTACGTTTATGAGGCATAGCCGAAGAACCTTTTTGTCCCGGAGCAAAGTACTCCTCAACTTCACGAATATCAGTGCGCTGTAAATTACGAATTTCTGTGGCCATTTTATCCAAAGAGCAGCCGATTATTGCAATTGTAGATAAGAAATAAGCATGTCTGTCACGTTGCACAACCTGGGTCGCCAACTTAACAGGCTTAATTTCCAGTTTTTCGCAGACATACTGTTCAACGAATGGATCAATATTGGAATAAGTACCGACAGCACCAGAAAGTTTGCCGACCGCTACTGTTTCACGTGCTTCTTCAAGTCTTCTGATATTACGTTCGGTCTCATCCATCCACAGAGCGAATTTCAGACCAAGGGTCATTGGTTCAGCATGAATACCATGAGTACGTCCTATCATAACTGTATGTTTATGCTCAGCAGCACGGCGGCGCAGAACTACGTGGAATTTCTTCAGTAAATCAAGCAGGATATCAGCTGCTTGTTTCATCATAACGCCCAGCGCCGTATCCTTTACATCGCTGGAAGTAAGACCTTTATGGATATATTTGGACGCATCACCTACATATTCACCAACAGTAGTAACAAAAGAGATAATGTCGTGGTTCGTAACAGCCTCGATTTCATGTATTCTTTCCAAACGGAAGTCTGATTTTGTCTGAATATCCTTCAAAGCGTCATCAGGAACGAAGCCTAGTTTGTTCATAGCCTCACAAGCCAGGATTTCCACTTTCAGCATTGTTCGGAATTCATTTTCTTCCGTCCAGATAGCGCCCATCTCTGGGCTGGTATAACGTTTAATCACAATAGTTCCCCCTATTAGTGTTTTTATGCATTTTAATTAGTTATTTTGCTGTCTGCGGACAAAAAAATAAGCAAAATCACAGACGGCACCAAAGATATTTTAGCATTTTAGCCCTCTTGACGCAAGAGTTTCGAACAATTATCATCTTGTTTTTAAAAATATTCGGCAAATCATCTGCCTTCATTATAAAAAAAACCGCTTGAGAGCTTATTCTCAAGCGGTTTTGGTTCAGTCCACACCTTTAGCAAGGTTAGCAAAACGAGTATATTGTTTATGGAAGAATAATTTAACAGTATCAACCGGACCATTACGATGCTTAGCAATAATTAATTCGGTTATGTTTTTATTTTCCGTTTCCTTATCATAATAATCTTCACGGTACAGGAAGGCAACTAAATCGGCATCCTGCTCCAAAGCACCTGATTCACGCAAGTCACTGAGCATAGGTCGTTTCACCTGGCGGCTTTCGACACTACGGCTAAGCTGTGACAGAGCAATAACAGGTACATTCAGTTCTCTGGCCAAAGCTTTTAAGGAACGCGAAATATCGGATAATTCTTGTTGTCGGTTTTCACCGCTCTTTTTTCCTGATCCCTGCATCAACTGCAGATAGTCGATAACGATCAGCTGCAAATTATGCTCTACTTTCAACCGCCGTGCTTTTGCCCGCATTTCCATGACAGTAATACCTGGTGTATCATCTATGAAAATATCTGCCTGGCTCAGGCTATCGGCCGCCCAAATCAACTTTTCCCAATCGTTGTCTTCCAATTCACCGATCCGCAGACGCGAGGAATCAATGCTAGCCTCAGCACACAACATACGCTGCACAAGTTGTTCCTTACTCATTTCCAAAGAAAAGAAGGCTACTGCTTTCTTTTCCCGAATAGCGACATTTTGTGCCATATTCAGCACCAATGCGGTTTTACCCATACTAGGACGGGCAGCGATCAAAATTAAATCTGAAGGCTGCAAACCAGAAGTCAGACGGTCAAAATCAATAAAGCCTGTAGCAATACCAGTAATGCCGCCTTTTTTGTTATATAATTCATCGATACGATCGACAGCGCTCATCACCACTTCTTTAATTGGTGCAAAATCGCGGCTGATCTTTCTTTCCGAAACACCAAGAATCATGCGTTCCGCATTATCAAGCAGGGTATTAACATCTTCGGTACCTTCGTA
The DNA here is from genome assembly GCA_050256135.1 of Acidaminococcaceae bacterium. GTDB lineage: Bacteria > Bacillota > Negativicutes > Acidaminococcales > Acidaminococcaceae > RZYP01. The sequence goes on from JBFWIF010000011.1 coordinate 33,090, forward strand.
GCCAGACCCCGCAATCTGCGTGGATACGCTGATAAGTTGCCTTAAAAGAGATTTTTCTTCAACAATCTTGGCATGATAAGTTATATTGGCAGCAGTCGGCACGGCATTAGCCAAATATGTTATGAACTGAATGCCGCCGACGTCTTCGAGTTTGCCCTCGCGTTTCAAAGCTTCGGTAACAGTTACCATATCGACAGCTTGGTTCTTGCTGAACAAATCGACAATTACCTGATAGACAGCACGATGATCCTGACGGTAAAAATCATTTTCCCGCAAGATTTCTGTTGCTTTGGAAATTGCTTCTTTGTCAATCATCATGGCGCCCAAAACTGCCTGTTCAGCTTCGATGTTTTGTGGTGGCACGCGGTCAATCATCTTTACTCAGCCTCAATTTCTACCTTGAATTCCGCAGCAATTTCCGGATGTAATTTAGCTACTGCGGTATAAACTCCCAGTCCCTTGACTGCATTTTTCAACTCAATCTTGCGACGATCAATATTTTCCAGCTCTGTCTGCTTGATCAAAGCTTCTGCCACATCCTTGGAAGCAACGGAGCCAAACATTTTACCGTTTTCACCAACACGAACTTTGAGTTTAACTGTAACTTTTTCAATCTGAGCAGCCAGAACCTTGGCTTCGTCCCTTTTCTGCGCTGCACGATGTGCGGCTGTTTCCTGATTTTTCTTTGCCTGGTTTACATTGGCGGCACTAGCTTCTTTAGCCAAATTTTTCGGCAATAGATAATTACGTACATAACCATCAGATGCTTCTACTATATCTCCCTTTTTGCCTAAGGATTTAATATCTTGCAGTAATATTACTTTCATTAGTTTCTCTCTCCTCCATCTGTTTTCTGGCCAGTTCAATGATTTGCGGCTCAACTTCTTCTGCCTTGACACCCTTCAGCTGCACGCCGGCCACTGTCTGGTGGCCACCGCCGCCCAATTCTTCCATAATAGTTTGCACGTTGACGGAACCATCACTACGAGCACTGACCAAAAGTTCATTTTCCGTTTCCGCCATAACGACACTGACCTTAACTTCACTCATTGTAACGAGTTCATCTGCTGCCTGCGCCAAAATCACAGAAGTATTATCACCAATAGGTGCATCTTTGTAGACTGAAACGATCAGTCCTGGCATTGGTATTCTAGCTTCAGCAACCAGCTTTGCTCTCTGCACAACGGTTGACATCTCATCCCGGAATAGTTTATGGACAAGGCCGGGGTCAGCGCCATGACGCCGCAAATAAGCCGCCGCTTCAAAAGTGCGTTCGCCTGTCTGTACTGCAAAGTTTTTCGTATCTACAACAATACCTGCGTACAATGCTGAAGCCTCAGATTCATTCAATTCTAAACGATCATCAAAGTAAGTTACTAATTCTGTGACCAATTCACTGGTAGAGGAAGACAAAGGCTCAAGGTAAAGCAAAATAACATTTTTTATCAAATCTTCCGCTCTACGATGGTGATCGATAATAATTTTTTTAGGAATTGCATTCAGCACTTCCTGTGAAGCAGACAGCATCGCCCGATGATGGTCAACCAAAACCAACAGGCTTTTCGGCGTTGCTTGCGTTAAAGCGTTGGTGCTGTCGACTATGATAGAACTGTAAATAGCATCTCTTTCTGAAGCCATTTCTTTGATTTTGGATAAGGAATAGCCTTGACCGCTGGTCACAATGTACGCTTCCTTAGAAAGGGAAAAGGCTAATTTAGCAACACCAATAGCAGCGCCTAGTGAATCATAATCTTCATTAACATGCCCCATGACGAAGATTTTATCAGCGCCTAGCATTAATTCATGCACAGCCTGGGCAACAATGCGCGCACGTACACGTGTGCTTTTTGCCTGCACAAGGTTTTTGCCTCCGAAAAACTGCATTTCTCCAGCTATGGAAACTACTGCCTGGTCACCGCCGCGACCCAATACTAAGTCAAGGCCACTCTGCGCTTTTTGTCCCAGCAGCAACAGGTTTTTTTCTTCACAGGCTACGCTAAGGCTGATTGTCGGCGGAATTTTATTACCAACTTTAATTTCCCTGACTTTGTCAAGTATATCAAATTTATGCTTAATACACTCTTGTAAAGAAGCCTTGTTGAAACCTACCGAATACAAATCTTCATCATATCGGATAAAGAGACCATTCATCTCTTCAGCCCAACTACTAATAACCTTGTTGACCTCAACTACCACATTAGCCTTGGTGCTTTCACTTAAACCTTTCATAACGTCGCTGTAATTATCAAACTGCAGGCGCGCTACACATACACGTTCATCATCGATTTTTTTCCTTTGGCGTTCTTTATCGGTAATGTCCGTCAAATACAATACTAACCCGGTAATGTCGTTGCCATTTTCTTGTGTCAAAATGCGTTTGACAGTCATTTTAAAGAAACGGTCACTTATTTTAATCTGTTTTTCCGAATCACGTAAGATCAAAGTGTCAAAATTATTATCCGGCGGTGGCAAAATATCTTTAAGATAGGCTCCTTCCACTGCTTTGCCTGCAACCCAGGTCTGAAAACTTTCATTTTTCCATTGCAATTTGCCGTCAGCTTCAAAAACAGCAATGCCTATCGGCAATTGCTGAATGGCATAATTGTTCGCTCTTTCGATATTACGCACAACTGTATCAAGATAGTGGTTAAACCAAGCTTCCTTGGACTGATAGAGCTTTTTGCTGAAGAGATAGACGCATATGAGAATAACTAAGCCAACAGGCAGAAAAAGATGCTCATAGACACCGACAATGATTATCAATATGCTGATAACCAGTATGAATACCTTATTGTCACCCCAAAAACTCCATTTTCTATTAAACATATTTAACAACGCCCCATCTCAATCTCAGTCTGCTTATTTTGATGAAACAGACCGCCTTTTACGAAAATCAAAAACCAAATCAAAAGCACCCAACAGCACTACTGTTTGAGAAATGAATTGGCTCATAAAAATAAGTGAAATCAATATTGTCCGCCACCACTTTGGCTTGCCTTTCTTTTCTATATACCAGAAAGCTACTGCCAATCCCTGTAAAACATAAATGACACTGCAAAGCATCTGAATGTTTACGCTAAACAAATACCAGCCGCTTGTTGGCTGTGACAGATAATATGTAATCATCAGCAAAGATATACCATACGGAATCAAAGTCCACCGCGGCACATCCCAATTAGTAAAAGGAGGAAAACTCTCAAAGTGTTCACCCAGCTTATTCAATATTGCTTTCGCAGCAATATAGTTGGCAAATGTTATTATAGGAGCGCAAAGAAGAAATGCTCCCGGCATAATGATACGTACCATACCGAACATATCTTTAGCCGATTTAACGGCCTGATTGATCTCTTCTTCAGACATGCCCTGTTTTTGATAAAATGCTACGGCATCAACAAGCGACTTGTCAAATGTATCAAAAAACATTGCCAAAGGATTAATCCCCATAATAAGAATGCTTATTAAAAGACTAATCATCAAAGAAAGAAATGCTGCTACAGAGCCAACTGCTAAAAGCTTAAGCGGAGGTAATCTTCTTCTCATACATTCGCCGAGCACTACTCCCAAAAGACCAAAAACCGCAACCAGAGTAAATGCATGTAACGGACTGATCAGCATTGAAATAATGGCACCGGAAACCAACAAAGTCATGATACTCCAACGCATGCCGTGCCTCATACCGCAAAGGATTATAGGGAGAGGCCAGATAAAATTTAAAAACATGCCCAAAACAGGCACATACATATTAATCAAAGCAAAAACAATCGCAATTGCCGCCAAAATACCGGCTTCAATCATTGCCGAAGTTTTATGAACCACCAATTTTCCTCCTCAAAAAAATAAATACTATCTATAGCAAAAAGGGATACATAAATCTATTGTACACTTATTTGTCCTAAATGGAAAGAACTAATAGCAACAAGAAAAACGTCCGGACATTTTGTCCGGACGCAGTCGCAGCGAGTTAATTAATTGATATTAGCTATAAATATTTAATTATAATTATTTTCTTTCATATACGCGTCAATTCTTTTCGCTACATTCTTTTCTATATTTCTATAGAAAATATTGTAATCATAGGAATGATAAAATCCTTCAAAAGGCGGATGAATAAGGTCTGACTTCAGTGTGGGTACAACAAGTGCTCCATCAATAGTTTGCGCATCTGTAAAATGAGGTATTTCTACCATGCCTTTTTCTGTAAAGAAGACTGCTCCCAGATGTTTTTCCCTGCTGATAAATTCTGAAGTTGTGTCCATAGTAAGAGGATTAACGCCTATGCCGCCTTGCCGGACAATGGACTTACCTGGATTTTTACCTTGGGTATTGTAAGTTATTATAGCTCCGATTTCTTGTGGCGTCTGGCTAATTTTTACATACGGATGATCCTTCATATCTTCCGGAGTTACCGACCATCCAATAAGATATGCGGCAACCAGCTTCTTTTGTAATTCAGGATTATCAAATCTGTTTTGCAGCAAAGAAAGCAGTAAATCTGACCCCTGACTATGACCGGCAATTATAAAAGGCTTACCTTGATTGAAATGCTGGAGATAATAGTCGAAAGCTCTTTGAACATCTGAATAAGCTACGGCCAAAGCAGCATCTTTGCTGTCTTCTGCTGCTTCTAAGGCCTTGATGTGCGCATCACGATAGTGCGGAGCATAAATATTGCAGCGACCGGCAAAAACACTGGCCTGATTTTTCATGCTTCCCGTTACCTTTGCATTCTGACGCCCGAATTCAATGCTTTCGTTCCAAGTGTTGGGGAAGAAATATGTTGTCGGATGGACAAAGAAAACATCTACCGTTTTTTCATTGCCTGAGGGCGGCAATTCGGCCCAGTTCTTCTTATCTGCGTAATCCGGTGCTGCCGGAACACTCTCCGGGCAGTATTCTTCACTTACAGAAAACATCTTACTGATATCTCCGCCCAAATCCGTTCTTAACAAATCAATATCGCTCGATGTTTTGGCTGCTTTAGCAATTTTATCCAAGTCAATAAAAGCAAC